>JAUUYO010000282.1 GCA_030590405.1 Kangiellaceae bacterium | reverse complement strand
GACAGGCCGATTAAAAATATAGGAAAAGCCCATTTGGGTGTAGGCGGGAGCAAAGTTTTTATCTAACTGAATAGATTTTGTATAGGACTTGCGTTGTTCGGTTTGATTGTTGATATTACCCAATGCATTTCCTTTTATTAACCAGGCGCGAGGGCTGTTTGGATAACTCTCGGCTAATTGCTTAGTTAATTTCACCCGGCTCTCCAAATCATTGTTGAGAAAGGTTTCTGCTATTTTATGCTGGATTTTTTCGGATTTACTCGATTTTTTAATGTTTAACTCTGCCCTGTTGACACCTTGTTGATATTCTTTTGCGCTAGAGGCAGCGCTGGCAAAACCCAGCCAGGCTGAAGTGAAACCAGGGTCGTGATCTAGCGCTTTCTTAAACAGTTTCTGCGACTCCACCGTTTTTCCCTGGTCGAGTAATGTTTGTGCGATGACAAAATAATCAAACGCTTGCTGAGATGTGGTGGTAATCGGTAGCCCTTGAAATGTTTTCGGTTCTGCTTGAGCTGTGAAGGATATTAGACAGAACATTATGCTAAAAATAAATGTTCGTGAGATCTTAGTTTGTGAGATCTTAGTTCGTGAGATCTTAGAAAGTGATTTCATGGTGCGCTCCTTGTTTGTGGTTCTGATGGCCTGGACTCAGTTAAATCCTGTCTTGCCCAGTCAAGTGTGAAACAGTTCGCTTTTGGCACCTTATTCAAAACAACAGATAAAGAAAACAGCAGACGCTAGACAAGCGAGTGTTATAAATACTTTTGTATTGCTACCTATGGAAGATTTAATAGGAACGGGCTACTATACGCTCGATAAATAGGGGCTACAAGTGGTAAGGTAGCGATTCATAGCGCTTATGTTTTATTTTTATGAGTAGGCTATTTATTAGAATGATTATGGCTAAAAATAACCATCAATAACTGTCAATGACCGCAATTAAACTTGGACGAACAAGTAAATGCCAATAACAAAATTAATTTTGGGAAATGAATAAAATATGGAAAAGTTTTCTATTATTTATGAACGAGCCGTAGAGCGAAAAGGCGGAAAGAAAGCCTTACATTCTCTGCTGCCAGATGAAGTAAAAAACAAACAGTTGGTAGCAATGCCCGATCGGGATTATTTAGCGCAAATGTGCAAAAAAATATTTCAATCTGGGTTTATCTGGCGAGTGGTTGAAAATAAGTGGGATGGTTTCGAGCAAGTTTTTTGGGGCTTTGAACCTTATAAACTCGAACTGGCCAGTGATGAGCAGATCGAGAGGATGGCTCAAGATAAACGAATCATTCGTAACTTTACCAAAGTGAAAGCCGTACGAGAAAATGCTTATTTTGTGAAAGAAACCTCCGATAAGTATGGTGGTTTTGGTAAATTCATTGCTGAATGGCCTACAGGGGAAATTACATTATTATGGTTATATCTTAAAAAGCATGGTTGTCGCTTAGGTGGCAACACCGGGCCTTATTTTTTGAGAACAATGGGTAAAGATACTTTTTTGCTTACCCGGGATATTGTTACTTATCTGATAGGGCAAGGATTGGTTGAAAGGCATCCAAACTCGCAAAGAGATCTTAAATTAGTTCAGGCAATATTTAATGACTGGCAACAACAAAGCGCTCGGAGTATGGCTGATATTAGCAAAATTGTAGCCTGTTCTATTGGTGAGAATTATCCGCCGTCTTAATAATATAGATTATCGAAAGTGTATTTTCTTTCCTCGCTCATGATTAATTAATGACGAGGAAAGAATATTGACACAGAAAAAATATCCCTTAAAGGTGTTTTTTCAAAAACGCCACATAAGCATCAGAAGCGGTAATTCGATTGGCTTTTTTTCTAAATCCATGGCCTTCATCAGGGAATAAAACATATTCAACCGGTACATGATTCTTCTTCATAGCAGCAACCATTTCATCACTTTCCACTTGCAGGACTCTCGGGTCGTTAGCCCCTTGTACTATCAATACAGGGTTCTTGATTTTATCAGCATGAAACAAAGGAGAAATTGCATAATGTCGATCGGCATCGGTCGCCGGGTCGCCCAGTTCATCGTATAAAGATTTTTTAAACGCTTCCCACCAGGGCGGAATGTTTTTTAAGGTTCTTTGCCAATTAGTAACGCCAAAAATATCGATGCCGACTTTAAATTCATCGGTAAACGCCATTGCTGCCATGGTCATGTAACCACCATAACTACCGCCGATGATACCTATTTTATCGCCATCAACCCAGCTTAATGTTTGCAGATATTTTTTGCCATAAACGATATCCTGTAAATCATCCTCACCGTGCTTTTTATCATCTAAATGGAAGAATGTTTTTCCGTAACCGGATGAACCGCGATTATTCACTGCAAAAATTGCGTAGCCCTGATTAACCAGATGTTGAATAGCCGCTCTATAACCTTTGCGTGATTGACCACCGGGGCCGCCGTGAACCCAGACAAGTGCAGGCACTTTTTGTTCGACGCTGGCTGTTTTTGGTTTATATAAAATCCCTGGTATCTCCAATCCATCAAAACTTTTAAATCGTTTCACTTCACTCGCAACAAGTTGCTGTTCATCCATGTCGGGATTTAGAGTTTGAGTGAGGCGCTTAGCAGAAGGCGCACCAATATCAAAACTAAACAGGTTAGAAGGGGAGGTGTCTGAGTTGATATAAAAGACCATTTTTTTGCTATCCGCGGAAAAATTTACCCCGCGCAGATCGCCTTGAGGCAAAGAGGGAAGAGCAATGCTATTTCCACTGGCTACTTCGGCGATATCAATTCGCGTTTGGCCATCCTGATTAATTCCGGCGACACGATATTTTCCATCGTCAGAAAAATACACAAATGCAACATCCCAATTTGCTTGATAGAAAACCGATTTTTTGCGGTCTTCGAGATTGATACTCCAGGCTTGATTAAATTCACCGTATTCGTTGGTTGCATAAATAAGTTGCCTACTGTCTGGGGTAAAGGAATAGCTTTGATGGCTAACATTTCCCTGATGTTCAGTTATTAAACTCGGTTTTTTGTCGGCTGAATGTAAATCGACTAAAAAAATATTGGAATCAGAATTAGAAATATTCTGGTTTAAGGTCAACCAGCGACCGTTAGGGCTAACTTCACCGATTGACCAATTATCATTATTTTGAAAGACCAGTTGGCGTTTATAATCGGTGATGGAATATCGATAAACATCAAACCCTTTCGAGTCTCTTTCATTGGTTAAAACAAAAAACCCACTCTTGTCTGTTAACCAGCTAGCGAATCTTGCTTTCAACTTCTCACCTTCGGTAAGATCTTTGATGGTACCGTCTAATTCTCTAACGAACAGATGATTGAGTTCGTTTCCGCCTTGATCAGCGGTATATAAAATACGTTCATCTTCAGGGAACCAGCTGATGCCGAAAATGGTGTCGGTGTTCGACTGAGTCAATTGAGTGGGCGCGCTGCCATCAAGCGGGTAACGATAAGCGTTAAAGACACCGTTTTGATCGTTAGTGACTAGTACCGCGGTGGCATCGTGGTTAATGGATGAGCCAAAAACTGTTATGGTTTTGAAAAATTCTGCGGCGCTGTATTGTTGAGGTTTAATGGCCTTTTTTTCTGATTTGGCAACTTCGGTTTTGTCGGTAACTGGGGAAGTCGATTTTTGTTCGGTGCTGTTATCGCTACAACTAACAATAAACGTAAAAATTAATGGCATTGACAGCCATAAGTAACGTGATTGATTCATATTGAACTCCTTTTGTTGTTATTGGTCGAGTACTTTTAGCAGCCTTAAGACCAGCTCAACCCAAACTGAGCCAACAATGTACCGGATTTATAATATTAAATCTAATTTTGATCGTATCGAGGTGTCATTTAGTCATTTAAAAG
>JAUUYO010000277.1 GCA_030590405.1 Kangiellaceae bacterium | reverse complement strand
TGAGCGAAGGGTGAGTTTGACCATAAAGTGACGGCAGTTCAATAGGCTAATCTCTTTTTAGGGCGGCAGAGATTGTTGATTGATTTTGTGAGTGTTTGGCTATATGTTGGGTGTCTGGTTTGTTCTGGTGTCTGGTTTGTTCTGCTCAACCGAGGAGCCGGATGCGGGAAAATCGCACGTCCGGATCTGCATGGGCGCGCTAGACAATTGGCGTTCCTACCATAACTGCTAAATTAAAGGTTTTTCAATGGAAATGACAAATCAAAAATATATTGCGAGAGCAAAGGTCAAATTCATATTTGGTTTAGCAATCGTGGTCACATTCTTTAATATGTCAATATTACAAGACCAACAAGTATTAAACTACCAATTGGTTCTCGTGATTTTGGCAACAACTGCTGGGTTTTTTTTCGATTATATTGTGCTAAATAAATTATTTAGGTTGTTCGAGCTGGAAAAAATAAAATACGGTTCGGTCGATCACTCGATTAATTCCGCATTAAAAAATATCCTGAAATGGCCTTTACTGTTTAAAGCGCTGAATGCTGAATTGCTCACTTTGTATTATGCTTTTTTTGCAAAATTCGAAAGACAAGAGACAACCAATGAAATTACCTTGTTTAGTTATTCTAAATTAAGCAACGCAAAGGATATGTTTTGGATTGTTGCAATAGCTCAGTTACCAACTTTGCCGTTACTACATATAATGATTGAAGATCTCAGCCCAGCGATTGCATGGGCCATAACATTGCTCACCTTATGGTCTGTAATATGTTATTTGGCTCAAGTGCAGGCTATTCGCTTCCGACCGATTGAATTGGATAATAAACTCCTAAAATATCGGTCTGGCCTGTCTTGGAAATCTGACATTCCATTAAAGCAAATAACAAAAGCACGAAAAATAGACTACAGGGACAAGGTTGATGGATTCGCTTACTTTCTCTCGCCTTTAGGTTCAGAAAAAAACATCATCATCGAGTTTGAAATATCAATTCGATTTTTAGGCCCATTTTTTCTTAGCAAACGTAGAAAGAAAGCAGCAATTTCACTGGATAGACCTGAGCAGTTTCTCAATCAACTTTCGCTTAGAGGTGTTGAAATTGCGTAACCAATCATTGCTGTAGATTCCTAACCTGCGCTTCGCTTTTGTTAGAACCTGCAAAATTCGGCGCTGCTGAGCAAGGCGTTGGTATGAATTTGACCCAAATAAGGAACGAGTGTGATTAAAAATTTTTTGACCTGTGAAAAAGAAATTTCCAAAAATAGCCATGAAGGAGTTGGAGCGATAGAAATTCAAAAAGTTTTTAGGCGTACTGATTTCAAAGGAGGTTGGGACTTTGCCCTACGAGTTGTAATGCCCCCAAATCTTCTATGGGTGTTCATGAGCATGGTCAAGATGAAGAAATGTACATTATTCTAGCGGGTGAAGGCCTGATGACAATTGAGGGTAAGGAAAAAAGGGTAGGGAAAGGTGACATGATTCTGAACAAACCCGGTGGAAAACATGGACTTTTAAATGACACTGACTTTGAAATAGAATTACTTATTGTTCAGGCTAGTATCAAAAAATGATTTATAACAATACGCGGTTATCAATGTGTTTCCGCTTCACTTCAACACATGTAAATTCTAGGCGTTAGTTTATTCACGAATTATAACTGTAATTGACACAGTTATGGATTACATTAACCCCCCTGTTATTAAGCTATTTTTTTTTTGAAAACAAAAAGTCAGTGTTTCCTACTCCTTTAGATATTATGGGCAGCATGCTTTTGATGAAAAAGCTCATCGAACAGAGGCTGTTTAATGCTGTGATAGATAAAATCTATCCGCTAGAACAAATTATTGAAGCATATGAGTATGTTGAAAAAGGGAATAAAACCGGGAGCGTTGTTGTAAAGGTAGAATTGTGATTACAAAACCTAACAGGATCGTTCGACGCGGAGATACGTCCGAGGTGATTGTTTTATGCTATTTAGTTGTAGTAGCTCAGACTTGATCTGACAGTTACTCGTTTTTACCGGTGTCTGCCAGTTTAAATTTGAGCTACTACATATAAAGGTAGATATAAAGGGTCACTTACAAATCATCAATTTTTTTCTTAAGATCGTAGCCTTTATCGGTGACGATCGCTTCTAACACTCGAATGCGATCCTCTAGGTTTTCGATTTTTTCGATCCTGCCTTCTACGCCCGACAGATCCACCTCAGGCTTTTCCTTAGTCTTGATCCATTCCCTAGCCAATCCAGCTAACAGAGAAGCGACAACGATAATCACAACCATTCCAAAAACACCTATTTGAAACGCTCCCATTTGTTAATTCCTCCAAAATTAAATATTCGACGAGTTACTTAATCAATTACATAGTAATATACTAGGATTATACAATGACACACTAATAAATAGTAACAAGATGCAAACCAGTCCCGCTGAAAACGCCCTAGCTGCAATCAAATTATTAAAGTCATCCTCTGAAACGAGCATTGAGGCTGATTTATTCCAATTCATTTGCCAGGCATTAAAAATAAGCTCTTTTGTTGCCGATGTGGTTAATGCTCAATGCCAACAGAGTTTGGCCCAACTCGTCTGGCATGCTAATCATCCTGCCTGTGAATTCGATAAGTATCTGGCTGAGCAGATTAACGCTCAGTTATTTAAGCAACCTTGCCAGTTACAATCAGGCCAAATTCCCGATTTAACTGCCTATACTGCTGAATTTCAAGCTGAAAGCTCAATCATGGCTTTGCTCAGAAAAATTCGCCGAACCCATTCTGCAGCCATCGCTATATTGGAGTTAAATGACGCGCTCACCATCGAAGAGTCGATGTGGCGTATGAGCATTTTGGCGGAACAATTGACATGTGTGGCTTATCTTTGGAGCTATGCCTCTCAGCAGCAAGTATTTGGCACGCCCCAGAGTAATGTTGAGCATGCTCTCAATCCAGAGGATATATCCCTTCAACAAAATCTGTTGATCCTGGCGATGGGAAAATTTGGTGGCTATGAGCTTAATTTTTCATCAGACATTGATTTGATCTTTTTTTATCCCTCAGAGGGTGATACATCCGGCGGTCGGCGCACAACCCCAAATAACCGTTTTTTTCAAAAAGTGGGGATACTATTAATCAAGTTACTCAATGAGCTGACTGAGGATGGCTTTGTATTTCGAGTGGATATGCGTTTAAGGCCATATGGCGATTCAGGCAATTTAGTAATGTCTATTGATCAAGCCGAAGATTATTACCATGAGCAAGGGCGAGGATGGGAAAGATTTGCCATGGTCAGGGCGAGAATAATTACCGGACGGGAGGATGAGAAACGGCAGCTTGAAGAAATTATTACCCCTTTCGCGTTTAGACGGTATATCGATTATGGCGTCATTGATTCGCTGCGTAATATGAAACAAATGATCCAACGTGAAGTCAGGCGTCGCGGTTTAAAAGGCAATATAAAACTGGGCGCTGGCGGGATTAGAGAGATCGAATTTATGGTTCAGTCTCTGCAATTAATTCAGGGTGGCCGTGATAGTCGATTGCAAGAAAAAAGTATTTTGCAGGTTTTGCCTTTGTTAGCCGAAGTGAAACTTTTGCCACAAAAAACCAGTAAGACGTTAGCAGAAAATTATCGTTTTTTACGAAGAGTTGAACATTGCATCCAGGAACTGGATGAAAAACAAACTCAGCAATTGCCGAAAGAACCACACACTCAACAAATTATTGCCAGGCTAATGAGTTTTGAGAGTTGGGTCGACTTTAATCAAGCGCTCGAAAAAATTCAACGGGATACCAATAATAATTTTAACTCCCTATTTGGTGAAGAACGAACTCAGTCTGAGCAACAGGATGACTTTTACTTATCCTTGTGGGAAGGGCATATTAGCGATCAGCAGCTATTAGAAAAATTACCCAATATCGATGAGTCTGATATAGGTGAATTTGATATCGATGAATCTGATGCTGGTAAACTTATCGAGATGCTGAACGAGTTTCGTCATTCGAATCTGGTCACCAATCTATCTGCCAGAGGCGCAAGGCGATTAAAATTGTTTTTCCCAGCATTAC
>JAUUYO010000267.1 GCA_030590405.1 Kangiellaceae bacterium | reverse complement strand
CCTGGTCGTTGTAATATTCTTTGTCTTGCCAACCAGGCGAAAGTCATCGCTTCCAGATAATCGCCGTTAACTCCAATATCATTAGTGGTCTGGATTGGCTGATTAAGTTCTTTGGATAATAAATCTAACAAAAATTGATTATGCATACCACCGCCACAAGCCAGTACCTGATATTCTTCAATCGCCAAACCGCGAATGGAGTTGGCAATGGTTTTTACGGTGAACTCGACCAGTGTTCGTTGGATATCTTCATCGGCGATGATCGTATCCTGGATTTTATTGATTTGTTTTGTGAGCCAATCCAGACTGAAATATTCTCGACCGGTACTTTTTGGAGGAGGTAATTGAAAGTAAGGATCTTCCTGTAATTTATTTAGCAATTTCTGATGGACCTGACCTTGTTGGGCAAATTGAGAGCCTTGGTCAAAATCTCCTTCAGCGGTTGAGTGATGCTTTTGATACCAGCCATCTAATAAGGTATTGGCGGTACCGGTATCAAATCCGATCACAGGCTTATTCTCGTCCTTTGGTAAAAGCGTGATATTAGCAATTCCGCCTAGATTTAAAATGATCCTGTTTTCCAAATGAGATCGCAAAATAGCATTATGATATGCTGGGGCCAATGGCGCGCCTTGTCCTCCAGCCGCAATATCCGCCCGTCTAAAATCGGCAACGGTTTGAATGCCGGTTTTCTCGGCAATAATATTGGCATCGCCGATTTGCAAGGTAAAGGGTGATAGATTATTAGGTCGGTGGCGAACGGTTTGGCCGTGACTACCGATGGCGGCTATCTTGCCCGCTGCAATTTGATTTATTTTAATCAGCTGATTGGCTGCATCTGCAAAATAGTGCCCCATAACCACATCCAGCTCTGCCAGCAGTTCGATCCTTTTCTGGCCGAGAATTGCAAAATCGCTTACTGGACTAGATATTTCGACCAGTTTCTGCTTAATGCATGCGTCGATCGGATGATTATAAATCTGCAATAATTCACAGCGGTTCTCAGTAAAATCAACCAAAGCAACATCAATCCCATCAATACTGGTGCCAGACATTAAGCCAATATAAAGCTCTGCTGGTTCAGGCATTTTCTATTTAGCCACTTGTGGTATGGATTGAATATGTTTACGCGATTCGAGTTGGTTGATCAAAATTTTGCTGGAAGTTAAAAAATTCGTTTTTTCTGATTTAGAAATAGGTTCCGCTTTAGGTAATTTAACCGTTCTAGGATTTCTGTGAACGCCATTGACCAGAAACTCATAATGCAAATGGGGCGCTTCAGACATGCCGGTGGTTCCTACATAACCAATAACTTGTCCTTGTTTTACTCGCTTTCCTCGACTAACCGCTCGTCTGGACATATGCAGATATTTAGTCACAATGCCTTGGCCATGTTGAATAAATACGTACTTGCCATTGTATTTGTTGTAACTTGATTGAGTGATCTTGCCATCGCCAGCAGCGCGGATCGGAGTGCCTGTATTGGCTCGGTAATCGATGCCTCGGTGAGCTTTCCAGCGCTTTTGAATGGGGTGGAAACGGCGCGGTTTAAATCCTGAGCTAATATAGGAAAACTTTATAGGGGCACGCAAAAAAGCTTTGCGCATACTCAATCCGCCAGGTGTGTAATAGCTTGAATGCCCTTTAGAATCTTGATATAAAACCGCTTTGTAACTATCCCCCTGATTAACAAATTCCGCCGCAATAATATTTCCGTTACCTATTTTTTCGCCGTCGAGAAATTTTTCCTGATAAAGTACCGAGAAAGTATCACCGGATCGAATATCAAGAATAAAATCGATATCCCAATCAAATATATTGGCTAAATTGACCAGCAAGGTGTCACTTAGACCTGCTCTTTTGCCCGACATAAAAAGCGAGTCGGTAATGGTGCCGTCAATGTACGCGGTGCGCAGTTCGATGGTTTTGTTAATGATATGGCTCTTATAGGGTGGCGGTTGTTTTATTTTGGTATCGGCACTTTGTTTGGCCTGCTGGTCGTTACGTTCAAGATAAAGGGTATTTTGCAGATCGATTACCCATTTTAATGCAACCAGTTGATGTTTGTTGTCGAGTTGATAGTGAATAATTTCGCCGGGACGTAGATTCTTTAATTTTTTGGTGTTGTCATCCAGAGTGATGACTTTATGAACTACCTGTGCAGACAGGTCCATGCGTTTAAATATTAATGAAAGGTTATCCCCTTTACGAACGGATTCAGTCAGCCACTTGTCAGGGCTATCTATTAATCTTATGCGATTATTAGGGCTTGAGAGGGATTCAAGTTGCAAAGGGATCTCTATCGGATCGGTATAATTGGCTTGACTGCTTATAATGGGGGCTTGAATATTGGTTGGGGACTCCATCGCCTGAATAGTGATTTCGCCGCTTTCATATTCTACAGGGTCTTTAACTGGGATTTCTGTTTGCGGAAATCCATCTTGAGGAACGCTGTCTTGAGACAACTGATAAGCAAGCAGCATGATCAGCGCAGCCATCGATAAAATCATATAAGGGTGAGTCGCCCACGCAGGAATATGATTAAAAATGCCTTTGTTAAAGATTCTTTTGTTATTTTGGGGCTTGTAATCGTGTTTAATCATACAACTTTTATTCAGTTCCGTATAAAATGCGCGTTTAATTCCCTGCTTTATTCAATGAGCATATATGGGGAAAAATGTACCGCGGTGCATATAGGCCAATTTTAGCCTGTTTTTAGACATCAAGAAAGTTAAAGAATTCAAACATAAAACATTGGTTAAAATATGGCAGAGCAAGATTTATTACAAGATTTAGGTTGGCGAGGCATGATTCAACAAATGACCGCTGAAGAGGACTTTAAAGTGCATTTGGCAAAAGGCATGCAAGTTGTCTATTGTGGCTTTGACCCGACAGCAGATAGTTTGCATATCGGAAGCCTGGTGCCTTTGCTCGCGTTAAAGCGTTTTCAGCAATATGGGCATAAACCCATCGCCCTGGTTGGCGGTTCAACCGGCTTGATCGGCGACCCTTCTTTTAAAGCTAATGAGCGACAATTGAATTCGGAACAAGTGGTCGGTCAATGGGTGAAAAGTCTAAAAACGCAGGTCAGTCAGTTTATTGATTTTGATTGCGGCGAGAATTCGGCAATTGTCGCGAATAACCTGGATTGGACCAAAAATGTTGATGTGCTTTCTTTCTTAAGGGATGTGGGTAAGCATTTTTCGATCAATCAGATGATCCAGAAAGAATCAGTTAAACAACGGATCGATCGAGATGGTGAGGGGATTTCTTTCACTGAATTCACTTATATGATCTTACAATCCTATGATTTTGCCGAGCTGAATAAGCGTTTTAACTGTACCGTGCAGATTGGTGGGAGTGATCAATGGGGGAATATCACCGGCGGTATCGATCTGACCCGGCGGATGAACCGTCAACAGGTTTTTGGTATGACGCTGCCGTTAGTGATTAAATCTGACGGGACTAAATTTGGCAAAACTGAATCCGGTACAATCTGGCTTGACCCTAAAAAGACCAGTCAATATGCCTTCTACCAGTTCTGGATTAATACCGCTGATGCGGATGTGTATAAATTCCTACGTTATTTTACCTTCTTAAGCGAACAAGAAATTGTCGCAATAGAGGAAGCTGATAAACAAGCGCAAGGGCGGCCTTCGGCACAAGGTATACTCGCAAAAGAGGTGACTAAACTAGTTCACGGTGAAGAGGGACTTGAAGCTGCGATGCGAATTACTCAGGCGATGTTTCAAGGAACTTTAGCCGATCTGGGAGAAGGTGATCTGGAGCAACTGGCCCAGGACGGTTTGCCTGCCAGTGAGTTACCGGCGGATTTTGCTGAAAAGCCATTGACCAGTCTGTTAGCTGAGAGTGGAATGGCAAAGGTTGGTCGTGAAGTAAAGGATGCGCTGGGTCGCAACGCCGTATGGGTCAATGGAGAGGCGAAAAGCTCAGAGGACAACATGAGTTCAGGCGAGATATTCTCACGCGATAAAGCGCTTTATGACAAGTTCTTTCTGGTAAAACTGGGTAAAAAGAAAAATCATCTTTTTACTCGCAGATGAAATAGTTCATGGAGCAAGGGGCTTTAGATTATATTTAGTCAGCTATGTATAATGTGTGATTGGTTAATCTTTGGTCAAAACAGCGCCAATTCACCCCAAAGAGGTTAACAAATAAGCACATTTTAAATTAATTTCAAATTAATGAAAATAACCCTTGCACCCTTAAAAAAAGTGCCTATAATGCGCGCCTCGCTTGAGGGATAAAGCGGGCTGTCGAGGCAAGGGATTAGCGGCTTTAAAAAGATTTGAAATCGAATTTCAAATAATCATTTTAAAGTGT
>JAUUYO010000182.1 GCA_030590405.1 Kangiellaceae bacterium | reverse complement strand
TATGGCGATGATGCAACAGGCTAACTCTTTAAAAGAAGGGCAGAATTGTGTGGTCATCTTACCCGATGGGATCCGTAACTATTTGACCAAGTTTGTAGATGAAGGCTGGCGAAAAGAGCACGGCTTTGAATAAAAAAGAAAGCTGAGGGTAGATTTTTTCACCCTCACCTTAGAGGGCAATAAAACATGCCAGATTTTATTGCCTTAACCAACAAGCTAAAAAAATTGAATTGCTCATGTTATAGACAAAATCTATTGCACATGTCACTTTGCTATATTATACATACCGTCAATTAGGGCGTATTCTAACAATCTACCGAATAAAAGTTTTGGAGAAAGTTATGAACTGCCAAGTCCCTCAAGTCACTTTTAAAACCCGTGTT
This sequence comes from Kangiellaceae bacterium, assembly GCA_030590405.1. GTDB lineage: Bacteria > Pseudomonadota > Gammaproteobacteria > Enterobacterales > Kangiellaceae. The sequence goes on along the minus strand of JAUUYO010000182.1, from coordinate 6,523 downwards.
CGTGATGAAAGCATCGATCACGAAAATCCTTTTCGCTGGCAAAATGTCAGTACAGACGATATTTTTTCTGGTAAAAGTATCGTTATTGTTGCTTTACCTGGTGCATTTACCCCCACTTGCTCCAGTACCCATTTGCCGGGGTATGAAGCAAAATATGATGAGTTAAAAGCAAAGGGTATTGACGAAGTTTATTGTGTTAGCGTAAATGATGCATTCAGTATGTTCCAATGGGCAAAGCAGCTAGGCATCAAAAAAATCAAAATGTTGCCTGACGGTAATGGCGATTTTACTCGGTTAATGGGCATGCTGGTTAAGAAAGAAAATCTTGGCTTTGGTGATCGGTCCTGGCGTTATTCCATGCATGTGGTTGATGGCGAAATTAAATCACAATTTGTTGAATCGGGGTTGATGGATAATTGCCCTGACGATCCGTTTAGCGTGAGTGATGTTGATACCATGCTTCAGTCTTTAGCTGACAAATAACGACTTTTTTACTCGCTCATAGTATTTCATCAGGAAGTTGCTATGAGTGCAATTCATCCTTTCAATCGACGGTATAATCGAATCCACGTTCCATTATTTGTTTTTTTACGTATAAGTTATTGAATAATCGTCATTCAGTCTCGTTATGCGATTTTTATAATTTGCTAATTCTTAAAACCGATAAATTGTTTAAATAATTTAAATAAATCATTGGCGTTCATATCTCAATTCTCCAGCAATCCAGGTTTGTAAAACTCTTATTTTCCAAATTTCCTGAGGATTACCATTAATGAGATCTTGATCAATTAGAATGAAATCAGCCCATTTACCTTTTTCTAAAGAGCCAAGGGATTTTTCTTGATGAGCAGCAAAGGCGGCATTTAAGGTAAAACTTGTTAGAGCTTGCGTGGCTGTTATTTTTTCTTCGGGAAGCCATCCACCCTCAGGTCGGTTATTGCGGTCTTGTCGAGTGATAGCTGCATGTAATCCGTGAAATGGGTTGGCTAGCTCTATCGGAAAGTCAGAACCAGACGCGATGATTGTTCCTTGTTGGATAAATTTTTTCCAGGCATATGCACCTTTTAATCGCTCGGAACCTAATCGGTCACCAGCCATATTCATATCGCTGGTGGCGAATATTGGTTGGATCGAGGCGATCATATCGAGCTGTTTAAATCGGGGAATATCATCCAGTGAGACGATCTGAGAATGTTCAATTCGATTTCTTAGTTTTCTACCTCCCACTTTTTTGTAGGCTTTTTCAATAGCGTCCAAAACCAGTCGATTACCTCGGTCGCCAATCGCATGAATATTGACCTGAAATCCTTTACTAAGAATATCTTCGACAAGTTTATCGAGTTTTTGCGGTTTTGTGAGCAATAGTCCTTTGTTGTCGATATCATCTGAATAAGGCGCAAGCAATGCAGCACCTCGGCTTCCAAGCGCACCATCGGAATAAAGTTTGACGCTGCCGATCGACAGAAAATCATGACTGGATTGAAATGTTCCCTTATCCAGCCAGTGATAAAGTTCGGAACTGGATCCATCTAACATGCCGTAAATCCGAATCGGTAATTTTCCACGTTCAACTCGGTTCAAGTAGATCTCCAGATCGAGCTTGGTAACTCCTGCATCATGTACGCTGGTGATCCCTAATGATAAAAGGTGTTCAAAGGCTTTATCAAAAGCATAATCTTGCTCTAGAAAAGAAGGATTTGGTATTTTGTTTTCGACCAGCTCAATCGCCATATCGATCAATAAACCGGTGGCATTGCCTTGATTGTCCCGTGCAATTTTTCCGCCTTGAGGATCTGGAGTGGAGCGGGTAATGCCAGCGATTGCCAATGCCTTACTATTCACCCACGCGGCATGGCCATCTATTCGTTTTAAAACGATAGGGCGTTGAATGCCTGTTTGATCCAATGAAACTTTTGAAGGAAAAGCTTTATTCAGCCATAAAACCTGATTCCAGCCTCTGCCTAATATCCATTGAGATTCTTTATTTTGCTTGGCAAAAATTTTTACTTTTTCTACCGCTAACAATTCAGACTGGACATCTCGGAGTTTCACTCGGAGCATTTCATTACCAAGGCCAGAAACATGGCCATGGGCATCAATCAACCCTGGCAGCATGTATTGTCCGTCTCCATCTATTTTTGTGCAGTGATTATATTGGGTGTTGACTGGTTTTTTACCGGTGGCAAGTATTTTGCCGTTGTTAAAGGCTAACCAATCAAATGTCATTAATTGTTGCGAGTTTGTCACTGGCGTATGTCCTTTGACATTGAATACCAGCTTGCATTTTGAAAGGGCATTAGAGCTGAATGCGATGAGCGCTAAAAACGGAACAATAGTATTTTTTATTGTTTTCATATGATCGGCTCGTTAGGAAGTTTCGGTTAGTTTACTGGATTTTATGGGGAGATGTCTAAAACAGAGTTTTGAATTGGGGATTGATTTTCCACGGCCTCCATTGTGCGGAATTGAATGGAAATTTTGAAAAGGAGGAGGGTAAACCCGAAAATTCGGTTTAGATCCCACTTAATCTACGATTGACACGCGACTGATACAATTCTAGTAAAACAGGATAGAGGCTGTTATTCTATTCGCTTTGAAATCAGGGCTTATACCGACTTAACGCTTATGGCAATGCGGATCATGTCCAATAAAGAGGTTTATATCTCGATTATTGGTGCATTTATAGCGACCTTGCTCGCTTCATTTTTTAGTAATAATATTCTAGCAGCTGAAGGCATGCCAATGATCCTGGCGTCTACTGGCGCGTCTGCGATGTTAATTTTTGGTATTCCTCACAGCCCGGTATCCCAACCCTGGCCGATTGTTGGGGGGCATATGATTTCAGCCTTTATTGGTATCAGTGCGTATTATCTGGTGCCTAATCCTATTGTGGCGTCTTCGCTGGCTATTGGTGTGGCTATGCTCGCCATGCATTTCACCGGTAGTATGCACCCTCCCGGTGGAGCAACGGCAGTGACGGCTGTGATAGGCGGGGCAGCCGTTCATGATCTTGGTTATTACTTTGTCATTGTTCCGGTATTTTTTAATTCCATTATTTTGCTGTCTGTCGCAATGGCAGTCGCCACTTTCAGGGAAAAAAATCCCTTTACAGAGCAAGATTAAAAAGCAATTCTATTTTTTCAATTTAGCGATCAATTATTAACATGACACTTATTTAACATGACACTTGCAAAACAAAATCTTGCGTTTGACGCCCAGCATATCTGGCATCCCTATACTAATCTTAAACATCCATCACCTGTTTTTGGGGTGGAGTCTGCTGAAGGGGTTTATTTAAACCTTTCTAATGGACAGCAGGTGATCGATGGCATGTCGTCCTGGTGGTCGACCATTCATGGCTATAATCATCCAGTATTAAATGAAGCAATCCAGTCGCAAATACAAAAAATGTCCCATGTGATGTTTGGTGGTTTAACTCATCAACCGGCGATTGATTTGAGTCAAAAACTAATCGAGATGACAGCTCCGGAATTAGACTGTGTCTTTTTAGCTGATTCAGGTTCTGTCTCGGTAGAAGTGGCCTTAAAAATGGCTTTGCAGTATTGGTACTCTCTTGGCGAAACTAACAAGAATAAATTCTTAACGATTAAAAATGGATATCATGGGGATACCTTTGGTGCAATGTCGGTTTGCGATCCTGAAAATGGTATGCATACAATGTTTCAAGGAGTTATGCCAGAACATATTTTTGTTTCATCCCCAACCTGTGTTAATGATCAAGATTGGCAAGACAGGGATATTCAGGAGTTTCGCACTAGCGTCCAGGCTAATCACAAAAACATTGCCGCAGTAATTCTTGAACCGATTGTCCAGGGAACCGGTGGGATGCGGTTTTATTGCCCGGAATATTTACGCCAGGTAAGAACGTTATGTGACCAATACGATGTGTTATTAATCTTAGATGAGATTGCCACTGGTTTTGGCCGAACCGGAACTTTGTTTGCTTACGAGCAAGCACAAATTAGCCCGGATATTTTATGTGTGGGTAAGGCGTTAACCGGTGGTTATATGAGTTTAGCGGCAACCCTGTGTACTCGAAAAATTGCCGATACGGTCAGTGACTTTGAGGATGGCAATTTAATGCACGGGCCAACTTTTATGGGCAATCCTCTAGCTTGTGCGGTGGCCAATGCCAGTTTAGACATATTGCTAGAGTCGGATTGGAAAAGCAAGGTTCAGCAAATAGAAACGCAACTGATAAAAGAGTTAACGCCTTGTAAGCCGTTAACTAGTGTTTCAGATGTCAGAGTTAAAGGGGCGATTGGCGTAATCGAGCTGAATGAACCAGTTGATATGTACAAAGTTCAGCCCAGATTGGTTGAACTTGGAGTTTGGATTCGTCCTTTTGGCAAGTTACTTTATATTATGCCGCCTTATATTATCGAAGAGGGCGAATTGACTCAACTGACCAATGCTATGGGAATTTTGGCAAAGGAATTATGAATACACTCAACGGTTGGTTCTTTTAACGAATTGGCTGGTGTTCAAAGTCTATATCTTTGACACGAAGGCGGTGGCATTCTATTTTTCTTAATTGAATATTAATAGTTCGTATTCGGATATTCGGCATTAAAACAGCATATTACATTTTTGTTATAGCATGAACACCGTGATACTATGGTTTAATGATCGTCTCCTTTAAAAACCAAGCAACTGAAAATATTTTCAATGGCGTATCCTCTCGTATTTCCAGGAGAACTTGCCCCCAGAGAATTTGGAGGGTTGCTGCACGGAAACTTGAACAGCTAGATTCGGTTACTGTTTTAGATGATTTAAGGGTACCGCCGGGGAATAGGCTTGAAGCCCTATCAGGTAAACGTTCTGGAGAATTTAGCATACGCATAAACGAACAGTATCGAATTTGTTTCAAATGGAGTGACGCAGGTCCATTTGATGTAGAAGTTACTGATTATCATTAGAGGTGTAATTATGGTTCGCATACCTACAAACAGAGTGCCAACTCATCCTGGAGAAATGCTTCTGGAAGAATTCTTAAATCCTATGAATATTACTCAGCGTGAGCTAGCTGACGCTATTCATGTTCCTTATCAACGAGTGAATGAACTGGTTAATCAAAAACGTGGAGTCACTCCGAGCACAGCTTTACGCTTGGCTCGTTTTTTTAATGTCTCAGCCGATTTTTGGCTTAATCTACAAATCCGCTGGGATTTATATAAAGTTCAGAAAGCTGAATATGATGAGCTTGAATCTATCACTGACTTCCATCACCTGCAAAAAATGGCTTAACCACGCTAGCGACACGATACTTGGTCGCTGTCGCATAGCATTCGCCTCAACGGTCACTGCCAGAAACAAGAAAAACCAGGAAAATATTAGTGGCCCTAAAACCCACCATCTACAAACTCAATATCAATTTGTCTGATCTCGATCGAGATTATTACGACACTATCGATTTAACTTTGGCGCAACACCCTTCAGAAACTCTGGAGCGAATGATGGCCAGGGTGGTCGCTTTTTGTATCAATGCCGAGGAGCATTTAAAATTCACCAAAGGTTTGAGTGAAATTGAAGAACCTGATATTTGGGCTCGTACTCTTGACGATCAGATCGCCCTGTGGATCGATGTAGGTGAGCCTGATGTGGAGCGGATAAAAAAGCCACTCGTAAAGCTCAATCGGTCATAGTGTATTGTTTTAATACTAAGTCTGATGTCTGGTGGGAGCAATCTAAAGCTAAATTTGGGCAGCTGTCCGCTGAGGTTTATCGCTTTGAATGGTCAGAAATTCAGTCGCTTGCGGCTATGGTTCAACGGACCATGCCGATGTCTTTGATGATTACCGGCAATTCCGCCTATATTACTATCGGCGAAGGGCAATGTGAAGTATCTTGGACCAGGCTCAGCGCCGAATAAAGAATTTTTGGTCATTTTGTTGTTAATTTACCATATTCCAGAAAACGGCTAAATAGAGTAATATAACAACCTTGGGAAGAAATATCTGGAACTGGCATAAATAAGTCGATGGAAAACAACAACAAACAAGAACAGGCAAAAACGCGGATTGCTAAGCGGCAAAAGAAGGGCGATGGATTTGAAAAATCATCTTCTAAGCTTTCTTCCGCCGATCAAAAAGCCTTAACCCAGATAGAAAGTAGCTTTCAGTCGGATCATACCGAACAAGGGTTTATCGACGCCAAACAAGACGCCGATAGAGCATTGGCCGAAAACAAGATCATTCTAAATCATCGTTTTGTACTTAAAGAAACCTTAGGCTCTGGCGGAATGGGCACGGTTTATAAAGCACAAGATCTGCGTAAAGTTGAAGCCAGAGATGATAATCCTTTTGTAGCCGCTAAAATACTCAATAGTGATTTTCGTAATCATCCGGATGCTTTTATCTCGCTACAAAGAGAAGCCAGCCGCTCTCACCTTCTTTCTCATCCTAACATTGTCACCGTGCATGATTTCGACCGAGATGGCGATACGATTTTTATGACCATGGAATTACTCGATGGCGAAGATCTGGAAGCATTACTCAATCAG
>JAUUYO010000302.1 GCA_030590405.1 Kangiellaceae bacterium | reverse complement strand
GGACATGTGCGTGCTGATGAAAAAGCAGGCGCAGCATAAATATCTTTCAAGCTACGAAATGGTTGCAAAAGCGATTAAGCTCTATTGCAGTCACCCTGAAGATATTGAAAAACTATTTACCTACATTGTATTTAGTTGTCTGGTTGGTAACGGTGATGCTCACTTAAAAAATTTCGCAATCCTTTATAAGGACCCATCGACTGAAATAAAGCTATCGCCTCTTTACGACGTAGTATGCACTCACGTCTACCCAACCATTGATAATCGACTTGCACTAAAAATGAATAAGTCGAACGAGTTCCCTATACTGAAAGGGCTTATTCAATTTGGAAAAAAAATTGAAATAGCCAACCCCAAAATAATCATTGAGAAACTTGCCGACGACATGTCCACTTACATCAGTCGATGTGACAAATGGGAACTTTTTCCTGAGCTTAAACATTCAATTGAAACAGCGCTTTCCCATGGTATGTCCTCCAATCATTCAGAATCCTTTCATTTCAATGTTAAGAGAAATAAGCCGCTGAAATATCCGAAATGACACGAAAGCCGTAAACAGAGAAGGTAGATTACGCTTCGCTAGTACTTCCGCGTCCTGCTAACGCAACTTACCTACATCCGTGCAGGCAAATCCACCCTACAAACACCAAACCTTAGCTAATACACCTAACCAATCTTACGATACTTAATCCGAACCGGCGCATCCGCATCAGCCCCCAATCGCTTTTTACGGTCAACTTCATAATCGGCATAATTGCCTTCAAACCAGACCGTTTTACTATCCCCTTCAAACGCCAGGATATGCGTCGCGACCCGATCTAAAAACCAGCGATCATGAGAAATAATTACCGCACACCCCGGAAAAGCCAACACAGCTTCTTCCAGCGCCCTTAAAGTTTCGACGTCTAAATCGTTGGTCGGTTCATCCAGCAGTAACAAATTACCGCCACTTTTTAACAGCTTAGCCAAATGAACCCGGTTGCGCTCACCACCGGAGAGATCTTTGATAAATTTTTGCTGGTCACCACCTTTAAAATTAAACCGACCAACGTACTGCCGAGATGACACCTGATAATTACCAACGGTAATGGTGTCCGAATCATCAGAGATTTCCTGCCACACGGTTTTATTATCATCCAGACTATCACGCGACTGATCGACATGAGCAATTTTGACTGTCTCGCCCACTCGCAATTCACCGCCATCAGGATTTTCCTGATTCGTTATCATTTTAAACAGGGTCGATTTACCAGCACCATTCGGACCGATAATTCCCACGATACCGCCTTGGGGCAGGTTAAAACTTAAATCATCCACCAGACATTTATCGCCAAAACTCTTTTGCAAATGATTGGCTTCAATCACCAAAGTGCCCAAACGAGGACCGGGCGGAATGTAGAGATCATGGGTTTCATTGCGCTTTTGATAAGTTTGTGAGGACAGCTCATCAAACTTGGCGATACGCGCTTTGCTTTTGGCCTGCCGACCTTTGGGGTTCGATCGTACCCACTCCAACTCTTCTTTCATGGCTTTTTGGTGGGCTGATTCTTTTTTCTCTTCCATTGCCAGGCGATTACCTTTTTGCTCTAGCCATGAAGAGTAGTTACCTTCCCAAGGAATACCATGACCTCGGTCTAGCTCTAAAATCCAACCAGCCACATTATCCAGAAAATACCGATCATGAGTGATCGCCACCACTGTGCCTTTAAAATCTTGTAAAAAGCGTTCCAACCATGCCACTGATTCGGCATCTAAGTGATTGGTTGGTTCATCTAACAATAGCATGTCAGGTTTTGATAATAACAACTGACAAAGCGCCACTCGGCGTTTTTCACCGCCGGAAAGATGCTTCACTTCGGCATCCCAAGGGGGTAAACGCAGTGCATCGGCAGCCTTATCGAGCATTCGGTCGACTTCCCAACCATTCGCCGCTTCGATTTTATCTTGCAGCTCGGCTTGCTCTTTTAACAACGCATCAAAATCAGCATTTTCATCAGCGAATGCGTTATTCACTTCATCAAAGCGGTTGAGCACTTGTTTGATTTCCGAAATCCCTAGCTCAACATTGCCCCTGACATTCAAAGACTCATCCAATTGCGGCTCTTGGGGTAAATAACCAATGTTGATCCCTTTTAGTGGGATCGCTTCGCCTTCGATATCGGTATCAATCCCTGCCATGATCCTTAACAGAGTTGATTTACCTGAGCCATTAAGACCCAATACGCCAATTTTTGCGCCGGGGAAAAAGCTCAGGGAAATATCTTTTAAAATGGTCTTCTTGGGAGGAACAACTTTGCTCACCCGATTCATTGAATAAATATATTGAGCCATCGATCATTTGCCTTTTTTAGGTACGTTGCTTTTATACCCACATTATTCCATAATTCGCCGAAGCATTCAGTAGGAATCGAATTAAAGCCTGAATTCATGATTCCACCAGAGTCCATAGAAAGCTTGCAAACTAGCCCAACAACCTGACGATATTAGAGTCATCCTATGAATAAAAAAATGATCACTGTTGCTCTGTTATTTTTTTTGCTTTTATTTCAAAACGAGTCAGTTGCCAAACCGGCCGCTCCTGAAAATAATATTAATCGTCTATCGATTGCATCACTTCAACAATTAGTGGACCAAAGAGATCCAAACAGTAAACTGTTTGCCCAGGCATTAGCCAGTAAAAACCTGGAACTACAACTCACTGCATTAAAAGGATTAGGTCGGATCGGCGGAAAAACAATCCTGATGTTAGTGACGCCAATGCTCAACAATGAAAATGCGACGATCCGAAAAGCCGCCGTTTTTGCACTTGGCATTAGTAGTGCGCCAGAATCCAGTCATTCGCTTTGGTCACGGTTAGATAAAGAAACTGATGAAACGGTTAAGCAGGAAATTTATTTAGCTTTGGGCCTTCTTGGCGGCCAAAACCTGATTTTTAAGTTACTGTCCAGAGAACGCCTTGAAAATCAACCTCAAACTAAAGCCAGTATTTTTCAAGCGCTTTCTTCTGCGATCACCTATCACCAAGATGTGAGTGAGCAGCTCTCTCGCCTCATCGGGCAAACTGATATCGATTTTGATCGCTTACTTGGACTAATAAAAAAAGACGACAAGCTTAGCTATTCCGTTGGTTATTTTTTGGCAAGAGTTAAGCATATTGAAAATCATTTAAATGCTGCCCAGCTGCAAGGTGTAATAGCTCAGGTTAAGTCCCCTCGCAATAAAAAGGTAGTCGCACGTTTGATCGATAAAATCACAACAAACAAACACCCGGCCAATAGACGCTTACTTTCCTGGCTGATTGAACAAAGTGAAAGCAAAGATATTGGCTTAGTGATTGAAGCAATCCAGGCGATGAGCAGCTTACTCGACATTCCACAAGCAAG
>JAUUYO010000099.1 GCA_030590405.1 Kangiellaceae bacterium | reverse complement strand
TTGAGTCTTTGCAGGCATAATGAAATGTGGGGAGGGGTTGATGCTTTTGTCGGATGTACAATTGACTTGCCCGTCCACTCTACAAGTTCAATATAATCTTTGAGACTCATAGGTAACATTCTCTCCTTTATTTGAGTGGTGATTGCTGTAATGGACTTGTCCAGATGTTTTTGGATGTCAATCGGGGCAGCTTCTTTTAAGGTTTCTAATCGCTTTTTAATCGAAGTGTTATTTGATTCTTCTAGTTTTTCCGTAATTTTGGCTCTAATAGGGTTTAAGTCGACATAAACCATGCAGGAAAAGACAGCCGCTTCATCAAGTAAGGCTTGAGATGAATCTCGACCTTGCCAAAAGCTGCCAGAGCAAAAGTCTTCATTGTTGCTTTGTTTAGCTAAAGGTTCATTTAGTCGTCCCATAAACCATGACAAGCTTCCTAGTCGCTTTCGATACGTTTTTATCTTGGCTTTGTCGCCAATAATGGCTTGTTTCTTTAGCTCTCTTTGCTTAGCAAGCTTTGGATTACTAAGGCGAGGTGAATAAGCTTTGAGCCACCGTTCAGCAATATCTTCCTTGGACCATCGGGTAATAATGGGTCGACATACAGAACGATATGATAATGATTATCCATCACGGCGTAAGCGTATATTTCAATTGAAAACATATCGCAATAATGTCTATTATTAGCCTTGTAATTAGCTCCATGTGGGTTAATTAAATTATATGCCGCAAATATCAGCAGCCCTTGGTCAATTGATTTATTAATCAAAAGCCTCAAGTTTTTCCGTGAGTTCAAACCATTCTTCTTCCAATGCTTCTAAGGTTTGACTCAGCTCTTTTGACCGTTGCATAGAATCAGCTAATTGTTGCTTGTTGTTTTCCTCATAAATTTCACTGGATGCGAGTAACGTTTCTAATTTTGTTTGTTGTTGTTGTAAATCATGCATCTCCTTATCAACCTTTTTTAAACGGTTGGAAAGTGGCGCTTTTTGTTTTCGCAGCTCGGCTTCCATTCTTTTTTGATCTTTTCGAGAGAATGCTGGTTGGCCTTCGACGGACTGATTTTGCTTGGCACTCACATCGGTGTCGGTCGTTTTGTCTTTGCCCCAACGGTTATCATTGAGCCATTTTTGATAAGCATTGAGATCCCCTTTAAATGGATTAACCTGACCATCATTGACTAGCCAGAATTCATCCACCACACTTTCCAGCAAATTCTTATCATGGGCCACTAAGATTACCGCCCCCTCATAATTTTGTAATGACAGGGCTAACGCCTCGCGCATTTCAATATCAAAATGGTTGGTGGGTTCATCCAGTAATAATAAATTAGGCGCTTGCCAGGTGATCATGGCCAGTACTAATCGGGCTTTTTCGCCACCGGAAAATCCTTTGACTTTATCCAGGGTTTTATCGCCATTAAACGCAAAGCCGCCTAAGAAATTACGCGCCTGTTGCTCACTGATGTCATCTCCCAAAGATTGAATATGCCAGATGGGCGATTGATCAATATTGAGTTGCTCCACTTGATGCTGGGCAAAATAACCGGCTTTAAAATGTTTATTGCGGTTAAGTTCTCCGGCCTGTTTTTCTAGCTCACCACAGATGAGCTTGATCAAGGTTGATTTACCTTCACCATTTCGACCTAACAGTCCAATCCGCTGGCCAGCTAAAATGCGCATTATCACGTTGGATAAAATAGTGATGTCGCCATAACCAACCTGAACTTTGTCCAGATCAATTAATTCGGTAATATTTTTATTAATGGGCTTAAATTCAAAGCCAAATTTTTGCCTGATCTGTACAGCGCTAACCTTGTCCATTTTATCCAGCGCTTTCACCCGGCTTTGCGCCTGGGTGGCTTTACTGGCTTTGGCTTTAAAGCGGTTGATAAAACTTTCCAGATGTTCGATTTCTTTCTGTTGTTTTTCAAATTCGGCTTGCTGCAATACTTGTTTGGCGTGTTTTTGTTTTTCAAATTGCGAATAATTACCGCTATAACAGGTCAAACCCTGATTTTCAAAATGTAAAATATGACTGCAAAAACTATCAAGAAAATCGCGATCATGAGATATCGTCAGCAACATTCCGTCATAACTACGCAAATAACTCTCAAGCCACAATACTGCTTCTAAATCCAGATGGTTGGTCGGCTCATCTAACAATAATAATTCTGCTGGTTGAATGAGTGCCTGAGCCAGATTAAGCCGCATTCGCCAACCACCAGAGAGTTCGCTGACAGGGCTTTGCATCTGCTCCTCGGTAAAGCTTAGTCCAGTTAACATTTTGGCGGCCAGGGCAGGCAATGACCAACCATTGATGGCATCGAGTTTGGCATGCTGATTGGCGATGGCCAGCCCATCTTCGGCCGATTCAGCCTCTTTAAGCGCCTGCTGGATCTGCTGATATTCAGTATGCCCGCTAAGCACGTAATCTAGCGCCGATAAAGGACTGGCGGGGGTTTCCTGTTTAGCACTGCTGATCCGCCATTTGGGCGGGAATTCAAGGGCGCCTTGTTCGGGCGCTAATTCATTGCGTAACATGGAAAACAGGCTGGATTTACCGCAGCCATTTTTACCTACCACACCAATCTTTTGATCTGGATATAAGGTCTGACTAACGTCCTTGAGGAGTGGCAAACTGCCTTGAAATAAGGATAATTGTTTAAATCGGATCATTGGATGCTAATATTTAGGTTTTCAAACTGGGTTAATCCAGTTTGAAAATAACGGAGATAATTTAACGGCTGATTTTAACACAAACTAACAGAACCAGATAAACTATGATCCTGATGGACAGTGTTATATTTCCCTCAAGCAATGGCAAGCTCAAGATTTTGTCCTTTTTCGATAGAACTAAAAACGGTTTGTTTTCCTATCAAAGAATCTTTGACACAGTTGGCAACAACATTTGCAAGTCCGCAAGGTACTGCGTTGCCGATTTGTGAATATACCCTGCTACTTGGACCGCAAAATTCGTAGCTAGATGGAAAAGTCTGGAGCAAGGCAGCTTCATTGATCGTTAACCGCCTCAGGTACGACGGGACATCATGCATGCCTTGGGACTTGCCACCCTTCATTAAATGTTGATGGTAACTTTCAACCCATGCGGCATCACCATGATACAAATGGTTATTATCAATTATGGGTGTTCTATTTCCTCCCATGCTTGCAGGTAAGGTGCTTGCCCAACCATCGGGATTGAGGGGCCTGCCTTGTCCATTAAATAACATGCCGGCATACGGTGATTTTCTCAGTATCGGTTTTACCGCTAAAGTTACTTTAGCGTTGCAAATGCGATCATTGTCCTTGGAGCCTGGTTTGCCTAAAGGAACTAATACATCACGTAGAGTGGGGGCAATTTTTTTGTACTTTTGAAAATTAGGTAAAAAAACAGGCTGAAATTCATTCTTTACGCCGATGAAGAAAACTCTTTCTCGTGATTGGGGAACCCCAAAATCTTTTGCATTGAGAATATGTATTGTAACGGTATAACCTGCATTCTGTAGACGTGAGATGAGAGCGGTCCGCACTCCTTCAAATTTTGTTAAAGACCCAAGTGATTTTACGTTCTCCATAACAAATGCTTTAGGTTGGATATTTTCAACTATTGAGCAAAAGCTGAATATAAGTTTACTTCTAGGGTCATCGGGGTCCATTTTCCCTGCAACAGAAAACCCCTGGCAAGGAGGCCCTCCAAATACTACATCGACATTACCCAAAGCATTCAATTCAGTACCACATTCGTCTATATCTCCCTCGAAGAGCATAGTGTTCGGATGATTGGCACGAAAGGTATCACAAGCGTGCTTGTCTAGTTCATTTGCCGCCACAATATCAAAACCTGCATCTTTAAAACCGACATCCATTCCGCCTGCGCCACTAAATAGCGATATAGCTTCCATTGAATTATTCCCATTTCGAATATTTTGGAGATGATAGCGTTATAGCAGATATCGATAAAGTCAGAATTGACAAGATTATGATCAAAACCAAAACAATTTACGACAAATTGTATCAGTCACTTATAAATGAACTCACAAAAGAGCGCATTAGGCTCAGCATTTCTCAAAGTGAGCTTGCTGTAAATATCGGCTTAAACCAGTCGGATATATCCAAAATTGAAAAATTTGAAAAGAGGCTGGATGTGCTTGAATTTTCTTTAATCTTAAAAGAACTAAGAATAAATGAAAATATTAGGCTTCAAAGAATAGTGAATGATTTTACAGGAGTTCCTGAATCAGCGGTATAGCGGAACGAAATAATTCCGGGCGATATTATATTAATACCCGACTGGGCGTAGCAAAGACCAAAGAACAAGAAGACTTTCCAGAGTTCAGCTCCTCGACAGAGGTCTACAATTTGCTTGGTGATCCTTATTGAAGTAAATGCCAAAGGCTTTAGAGGTGTCGTTACTGCGCTAACTGGAATACATTTAGATGAAGAGTATGATCCGGTAAATAATTTTTATGGCTGTAACCCTCGTTCGATTTTTGAAAGCGGCATCTGGTATGCACTTCAAGAAAATGGTATTCCTTGTGGAAAATCAGATCCTCTAAATGTAGCAAAAAATGCCAATCAGCTAAATGAAGATTGGGCCAAAGGGCGGCGTCCTCAATCCGCAGCCATGGCAGTCGTTAAATTTCTTAATCTTGTCATGGGAGCAGGCCAGGCAAGGAGAGCTAGACTAATTGATTATTTCTTCTTCCGGCTCTGGAAGTATGCTGAATCCGTGACGGGTTATGAAATTGTTGAAATAGAATCCTCTTCAGAATCTAGGCAAGTCCTAGGTAGTAGACTTGCCAATTTTACGCTAAAATATCCTGAGTCGGGAAATCTCCCACAGTATCTAGTGTCGCAATTATTATTGGGTGTATTTAGTCGCTCTGAAATAAAAGTAATTGGTGGCGATGAAAGTGTTTTTGGAACAAATACAACATCGAAAAAGCCAGCTGATATCTGGTTAGAGGTTAATAGCATAGAAACAAATTTATACGAAATAACAGTTAAGCCCGTATCAAAAAAAAGGTTAGACGACAGTATAGATGCCCTGAATTCTACAGGCCATTTAAGTCATTCAGTCACATTTATATGTCGTCTCCCTACCGATGTATCCGAACTTGAGGTTGTTAATGGTAGTTATACTTACAGAGGGAAAATATTTGACTTCGTTGATTACCACTCTTTTTGTTGTTCGCTATGCGCCATACTAAATGATGAAGAATTTTCGGAAGTTTTGAATAATGTCGCTGACTTTGTTCAAGATATGCATATTTCTATGAAAACTAAGGCAGGATGGAATGAGTTTTTTGCGACAGAAAACTAATTGTAGCACTAGGAGTCTATCCTAGAATAGAGATCGCAACGAGGGAAAATCTGGTCAAAATAGCTTTTCCGTAGTAGGTTTCCTATTTTTGGATAGGTTCCTAGGACTACATAAGGTGTTTAGAGGAAATTAATATTCTGCATATCCTACTCCATTTTATCGCACCGGGAATTTTCGTGGCGCTGTTTTACAAAAAGCAATGGAAGATTGCTTATCTTGTGATGATCACCACTATGCTGGTCGATATTGATCACTTACTGGCAAACCCTGTTTATGATGCAGGCCGATGCAGTATTGGTTTTCATCCGTTGCATGAATTTATACCGATCGGAATTTATTGCTTATTGTGTGTTTTTCCCAAGACACGTTTTGTGGGGATTGGGTTAGTGATCCACATGATATTGGATTCAATTGATTGTCAGGTGACTAGTGGGGTATGGTTTGTTTGAATGATTTATGAGCTATTCTTCAGCATTCCAAAAAATATCAAAGTTTTCAACTTTATAAAACTTTACTCCGGCTCTTGTATGACCAAGCCCAACGCAAGGGATTTCACCACAATCACCAATATTAAAGGCCAAGTCATTTGGGCGAGGTGAATCAAGCCGAATTTTTTTCATCGCAGAATAAAATTGTTTCGATTCACCCTTGCCATGAGATAAATGTTCAATGGTGAGGCCAATGTCAGACAAATAGAAATCGATTAAGATAACACCATAATCTACAGGCACTTTTTGATATTTTCCTTGATAGCAACTTTCGGGTGAACACAATAAATAGCTTTTTTTACTCATAATGGCCAGCCAGAATTTTTGCTCGGTGTTGGATTTATACAACCCAAGTGGCGAATTAACTATTACTGAGCGAACCGGCACTTTGGTGCTGCATCCAAATACAACTAGAGAGCACAAGCTCAATACAAATATTCTTAATTTCACTTTTGATATTTCTCCGGGATCGCAACTTGCCATTTGAATACCTGGGCGGTGGATGAAAGCGGCCCTAATTTTGGATTATTGGCCAGACCATGACCTAAATAATTTTCTCCAGAATAAGATTCTAAAGAGATTTTATTAGTGCCTTGAAAATAGATGACACCATTGTTGGTAGTGGCTCTGACATAATAAGTAAAGGTGCCGATAATATCAGCCATATCAATGCCATCGGTAAATTCCCATAATGCATCGCTGGGAGAAAATACCCTAAAGGTGTTAGCTTGTGAAAATAAGCCTCCTGAATCAGGGATCTTGCCTTTATACCAATTAGCTAACTCTTCAATTAAATGATCGTTAAGTTCTTGGTAGTAACGACCATTAAAAAGCTCTTTGGTGGCGACCGAATTATTAGAAAAAACCTCGGGACTACCTTGATGATTACCTGTTCTAAATTTTGTTAGTTCTTTTTCTGCCGCGTCCGATGCGATTAATTCTGCTGAAAAAATCGATATGTGGGCGGAAGCTTTAACCACGCCATTAGTGATGCTGCTAAATAGCCCTTTCTTATCATTTGTCTCTTTTTTATCTGAACCAAAGTTGTCGCGATTGATTTTTTCTGCGGGGATCAGTGGTGTTGGATCGCTAAGAGCACGGGATGAGTAAAGACCGTAAAAGGCTAGCACCATCAGTTTGATGGTTAACCAGGAGCTAATTAAATTTTCCTTTAGTGAGCGCTTCATTTTCAAAAAAGCACACTTTTAACTTTTTCCCGATATCGTCGAGAAAGTTTCAAGATTTGATTGGTATTTAATGTCACCTGAAAATCGCCGCTATCCAAAGGCTGTATCTCTTTTACCCAATCCAGGTTAACGATACTGGAGCGATGGATCCGTACGAATTGCTTGGGGTTGAGTTTATTTTCCAAATTAGACATGGTTTCTCGTAGAGGGTAAACCTTATCTTTGATATGCAGGTTCATATAATTACCGGAGGCTTCTACCCATTCAATATCTTCGATTTTGATAATGAATTCTTTGCCAATTTTTTTAACTAAAAGACGTTCCGGTTTGTCGGGTTTTTGGCCGTCCTCTCCCATAGCAATCACCGTTGCTTCACCTCTTAACCGAGAGATAATAAATCGGTAAGCGTAAATAACAGCAATGATCCAAAAGTAGGAATACACATCTTTGGTGTATTCATAAACTAATTCTTTAGACCAATCGCCAAAGTCATAACTTTCCCCCATGTAAACATAGGCGGCTTTGCGAACCAACACCATACCAACCACGTGACTAACTGAGTAGAATAGCGAAAATACTAAGTGAGCAAAAATACTCTTTACTGGTTTTGTTGAGCTCAGCGGCATTTTTCGGTCGAACCAAATTATCGCAAAGATAAGTAGCGTGCCAACTAGTAGACTGGAAAACTCCCAAACAATCGGTTTCCAGGAATCAATGGCAATATCTAGGCGCTGGTAGTCACTGATGACTGAAGAGGCATTGACGCTTGCTTGCAAGCAAGCAATCACTAGCCAAAATAAGAGCAGGTAACGTAATTCATTTTTGTCGAAGTGGTGCCAGTTCAATTTTTGTCCTTGATACGGTTTATCGTCTAATTATTTTCGTCACAGCATTTTGCCGTTTACATCATTATTCATTAAATCAATCACTTGGTGGTTGATTCTGGGGAAATATTGCTACATTCTAGCGGCAATGAAATAGGTATCCAAGGAAAAACATTGATTCCAGTTGAAAAGATCAAAGCCATTTTTATTCCCGATAGAGTCCATTTACCTGATAGGCGTTACGATCTGGATTGGTTAAGAATACTAGCCTTTGCATTACTCATTTTTTATCACACCGGAATGCTGTATGTTGCAGACTGGAGTTTTCATGTTAAAAGCCAATACCTCAGCGAAAACTTGCAAACAATTATGCTATTGGTTAATCCCTGGCGTATGCTGATCCTTTGGATGATTTCCGGAATTGCTATTCGCTTTATTTTGGCTAAAGTCTCACTTGGTCGATTTGTGGTTCAGCGTTCCTATCGATTATTGTTGCCGCTGCTATTCGGGATCTTGGTAATTGTACCGCCGCAGCTCTACTATGAAATGAACCAGAATGGCGATCTTGCTATCGGCTATTGGGAGTTCTATCGGCAATTTTTCGATCTGGATAATCCGCTCTTTAAAAACTATTCACCAGGCATTTGGCATCATATTGATGTTAATCATTTATGGTATTTACGAGAGCTTTGGCGTTTTTCTTTGTATTTGATTTTTCTGCTACCCGTTTTAAATAGTCATCAATTTGGCAGGGCGATTGATTGGCTGGCAAGATTGAATGGTTACATGCTAGTCACCATCATTACTTTGCCTGTTTTCACAATCCAACTAATCATTGACGATACTAAAGAACCGTTAGGTTTTTTGTTTCTGGTTTATGGATATATTCTTGGTTGGCATCCAATATTATGGCAACGGCTGAAAGATAATAGCAATCGGTTATTGATATTCAGTCTGATCTGCTATGTGTTTTTTGCACTGTTTTATAATCTGGTTTGGAAAAACGCTAGTGAAGAATTAAATCAACTGCTGTTAATTGGCGGTACTGCAATCTACAGTCTGGATCGAATTCTTTGGGTGATGCTAGCATTGGCATTTGGCTTTCGATTTTTAAACCAGAAATCCAGCAAGCTGAATTATTTTAATGACGCAGTTTATCCTTATTATATTTTGCATCAAACGGTGATTATTGCAGTGGGTTATGAAATGACTCAATTTAAGTTGGGGCCTGTGTTTGAGCCAGTTATCGTTTTGCTAGCAACCTTTTCACTCTGTGCGATTGGTTTTGAAATCATCCGTAGAGTCGATATGTTGCGAGTATTATTTGGACTCAAGTTGAATCGCTGCTATCAGTTGCCAACGATTATTTTCTACAAATCAGTCACAACATTACTTGTTTTAGGTTTAGCTCTGGAGATCCTTGTTTAGGACAGCTGGGTTGGGGTAGATACTGATGGAAAGTAGCGAACGAGTTTATTTTATCGATAGGTTAGTTACGAGTGATAGCCATCTTGATGATGTTTGTTTTTCATGTATCAATGATTTTTGTTGCTGAGTGGGGGTTGGCACATTAAAAACAGTGAACAAAGTCAGGTGCTGCTTGAAATTAACTATTGGATATTATGTGGTACAAACTTCGGATAATATTGTTCTAAAATATTGTTCTAAAATATTGTTCTAAAATATTGTTTTTCACTCGGGGTATGTTTTGTCTTGTGCGTGATGATTTATCATTTGTTTATCAGACCATTTTCGGCGATGAGATTTCTATTTTGGATAAAATCTGGGTAAGGCAGCATTCAAATAATTTTTTCAGGTTTATTTTGTCCCCCACCTTTAAAATCTACAACAACAACAACTGTTTCACCATCGACATAGAATAATATACGGGAAGTGCCTATTATTAAATGTCTTATACCAAAACTAAGGTGCTTATTTTCAGGTGCGAGGGGGCAACGTAACGGAAAGCTATTAAGTGAGTTGATTTTATCGTATATTTCCTCATACCACCCTAAAGCAACGGAAGGCTTGTCTTGCGCGATGAATAGAGCATGCTTTTTTATTTGAGTAGCAACTCGATCAGGGAGTTCAATGTTAAAGAACATCTGGATATTTAGCTTTTAGTTCAGATTTTAATTCGCTAAATACCTGTTCGATAGACTTACTGTTTCCTGCTTCATATTCTGCTTTAGCAAGTCTGATATTATCGAGCGTTCGCAAAAGTTCAGCGCTTTGAGCGAGCTGATCATAGCTGTCAGGGTCGAGCATAACGACCGCAGCTTTTCCATTAACAGTTAGCACTTCGGGTTTTCGAGTTTCCTGCATACGCTTTATATGTTCGGAAGGCTTACGATTGAAATCTGATACTGGGTATATATCGTTTGTAGTGTACATTGTAATCTCAGCAGTAAATAAGCAGCATATTAATTGTTATACGCCTCTTGTCGGTAGTAGTCAAGAATAATGGTTATTCCGTCTGAACCCTGTAAGGTACTAAGCCTACATTGCTTAATGCAGTGTAAAAATAGTTTTATTAATATTTGATCGGGTCATAAAAAGTAGCTGATTTCCGTCAGAAGATACATCTGCCAGCCAATTTTTACCGGCCTCAAAAGCTAAATATTTTGTTGGAGTTGCTTTATCAAAATGAACTTTTAAGAAGGCATTTTTTAGGGGACTATCAAGTTCAAGCAATAATCCATCGTGGTTAACAAAAAGATGATCAATATCAGCATCTTCTGATTGCCAGAATATTGATTTTACGCCATCGCTGGTTAACTTTACGATTTTGGATGTTTGATTGAAATAAACATTATCATCTAAATCCAATCCAGTGCAGTGCGAAGTTCGCTCGGATAATTGAGTGAGCGTCAGACTATCAAGATCAAACTTAGCGGCAACAGGGCCAGGCAGGTTAACTAGCAATGCATTTTCATGATGATACCAACCTCGCAGATACATTGAAGGTAAACCATGTTTAATGCTTCTTACAATGGCATCATTCTCAACATTAACAATATAAACTGTATCTTCCATGATCAATGAAATGCGTTGCCCGTCCGGCGACCAAGCCATTCCAAAAAATTCTTTGTTTCCACTATTTTTAAATAATAATCGTTCTATGCCGTCCTTATAAATAAAAACTTGCTGATTTCCTGAACGCAAGCTGACAAATGCAAATTCACTCGAATCGGGTGAAAATAGTGGTTGCATATCGACTGAGTTAGAATCAATCACACGTTTATTTATACTGGAATTATTTATATTCGAGTTATTTATTGAAGAAGTAAGAATGTCGAAATCCATGCTGACCAGCGTCATGGCAATTTTATTGCCATCAGGACTATAGTTGGCATTAGCGGTATTCAAATAGTTAGTAAAATTGAGGTCTCTGATTTCTCCTGATAAATCGATCAATCTCAGCTTTTCTCTATTGCTAACTAACAGACTGGTATCAGCCGGATGCCAGTTGAGTCCATTGACGTTTCCGTTAATCAGCGCTAATGGTCGAAGCTCTCCAGTCTCTAAATCAAATAATGTGATTGGATAGCGATTATGTTTGGCCGCACTGATTAAGGCCAAGACCTTATTGTCATTTGATAATGCTATATCAAAAATATCGGTGGCTTGGTCTTCCTCTAACAGTACCGTTTTAACTTTCATTTCATTCGAATAACGGAGCAAACGAGAGTGTTGATTTTTATCTGTGGTAACGAAAATGACTTCCCCATTTTTTGTCCACTGCAGTTGACTAATGACGTGTTTATTTTTTAATGATAATAGGATTTGAGCAGCAAC
>JAUUYO010000187.1 GCA_030590405.1 Kangiellaceae bacterium | reverse complement strand
GTTGCAGAGGAAACTAAACAAAAACCAGCGGCATCGGTGTGACCAGTTTTAACCCCATCCACATCAAGACTCTCATCCCACAGTAGAGAGTTTCGGTTAGGTTGTTTGATACCATTAAATGTGAACCATTTTTCTTTATAATAGACGTACTCTTCAGGAAAGTCTTTGATCATTGCTGAGGTCAAAATTGCCAGATCTCTGGCAGTAGACAAATGCCTATCGGCAGGCAAACCGTTAGAATTTTCAAAATGCGTATTGGTCATGCCTAAACGAATGGCATGTTGATTCATTAGATCAGCAAAAACATCTTCACTGCCAGCGATGTGTTCAGCGAGTGCCACTGATGCATCATTGCCAGATTGAATAATCACCCCTATGAGTAAATTTTCGATGCTCACCTCGGTATTGACTTCGATCCAGGTCAGTGAGCTGCCTTGAAATTTTGGGTTTTGCGCCCAGGCATTTTTACTGATATGTACTTTATCAGTCAGCTTAAGATTACCATCTTTAATTTCTGCGGAAACCACATAACTGGTCATCATCTTGGTGAGACTGGCTGGCGGCAACGGAAGATCCGCATTATTTTCCACCAGTATTTTGCCACTATCAAAATCCATCAATACATAGGATTTTGCCGACAGCTCAGGTGCCGCCGGGATGATCGCATTAGCGAATAGGCTAAAACTGATTAAAATTATAAAAAACAAGCCTTGTTTAAAAACGTTTATCATTGATATTCCTAAATTATATTCTTTATATTTACCGCCGTAGCCGTTGCACGGTTTGCCTCCAAATTTTGTCAGTCCAAGACGAAAAATGTGCGCATACGCATGTATGTAAGCCTTTTTTAACGCAGGAATGGCAAATTTGGGGGGTAAACTGAGTAACGGCGCGATTATACCACTAATTCTGATAGACTATACTAGGATTGCCAAGTTCAGTAATATTTAGCGTTTTAGCTAGCTGCTCAGCAAGCTCTAAAGAATCAATTGGGCCAATCCTTACCCGGTAGAGTTTTTTACCGGCACGCCTTATCGTGGATACTTTCACAGGAAGCTTTATTTCCCGATCTAGCACTTTCGCTAGTTTTTTAGCACTTTGGGAACTGGCGTAAGCGCCGACCTGGACAAAACGATATTTCCCTTGACCACTCGTCGGTATATGGTTATTTTTTACCGGTGTGTTTATTACGGTCGAAGTGTGAGCGCTCTCGGGGAAATCGATGGATTCAACGATAACATTGGCGGTGCCTTTTTCCGCCATCCCCAGCTGATGAGCCGCCGCGTAAGATAAATCAATAATTCGCGACTTAACAAAAGGCCCTCGATCATTAACTCGCACCTGTAACACTTTGCCGTTATCCAAATTCGTCACTTTCACATAACAGGGAATGGGCAAGGTTTTATGCGCGGCGGTTAATTGCAGCATGTCGTAAGTTTCACCGCTCGAAGTTCGTCGACCATGAAATTTACTTCCATACCAACTGGCAACACCTTTCTGTTTGTATTTAAGTGAAGACGCCAACACATGATAAGTTCTCCCCGACACTTCATAGGAAACCGGATTACCATAGCGGCTTTTCGCCTCTTTTTTGGGAGTCACTGGCTTAACCTGGGTCCAGTCAATGGGTCGAGTTGGACCAGCATCCTGATCTTTTTTGCTGATCGTTGAACAACTAAATAATATGCATAAAACCGCTATGCTAAAAAATGACTTAACCTGGGCAAGTATTTTAAAATGATTTGTTAGTCGATGAATTGAACGATTTAAATTCATTGACTCGGCTTTCTTTGTTGGATCACTTGTTGTTGGACTGTTTGTTGTTGGATCATTTGTTGCTTAATAGCTTCACTCAATTGAAACGCCGCCAGTGCATACATGGCGTTGTGATTGTATCGAGTAATGGAATAAAAATTATTAGCCACTAACCAGTGTTCATTAAAATCTTTTTGTTTAAAAGCAAAAATGGCTATTTTGGCATCTTTCTGTTTTATCTCTTCTACGCTAACCCCGGATGCGGCTAACTCGGTTAACTGTTTACTAAGTTGTAATTTTTTTTGTACTAATTGATTGGCTTGTTGATTATTTAAAACAATTTTTTTTGCGACAAAACCATCTTTTTTCCAGCCGTGTCTTTTGAAATAGTTAGCCACACTTCCAATCATGTCAACCGGATCATTAAAAAGATCAACTTTACCATCCTGATTAAAATCAACGCCATAAGCACGATAGCTACTGGAAATAAATTGCCCCATGCCCATCGCTCCGGCATAAGAACCTTTGATGTCAGATAAACTCCACTGCTGCTCTCTAGCCAACAAAAAATATTGCGCCAATTCTGATTTGAAAAAAGGGGCCCGTTTAGGATAATGAAACCCCAGAGTGTACAGCGCATCCAAAACCGGATAAGTGCCTTGATGACTGCCGTAAAAACTTTCAATACCAATAATGGCGGTGATCATCATTTTATCAACGCCGTATTGTTTTTCTGCGTTTTCCAATTCGGTTTGGTATTTTTGATAAAATTGAAGCCCGCCGGATATTCGTTTGTCTTTCATCCAGATTGGACGGTAACGATGCCAGGGAAGTGATTCTGCCGGATGATTCATTTTTGCAATAATATCTTTGCTTACTTGCAAGCTTTGCAGCGTTTTTAAAATTTCTTTACTATCAAATTGGTGATCTTTTTCCATTTGCTCGGCAAAGGATTGTAACCTTGTTGCAAGGTTATCTTTGGCTTGAACAGTATTTAATGTCAAACTGAACATCAATACCGCCAAACATCTCATTAATTTTTTAATTTTTTTCACTAACAATTCCTTCAATAAATCTAACCTGAAAAAGAATGAAGGATTACCGTAGGATGGATGAAGTTGTAGCGTAGCCCATCACTATTTGTATCCTTTTAGTCCTTTTGATGGGTTCCACCCATCCTACATTGAAAACTATTTTAATCTATCTATTATTCTAGGATCATCTATCCCGGCAGTAATTTTTTATGGGTTTGGATACCCATTAAAATCCCGAAAGAAGCCATTAGGGTTACCATTGATGTTCCGCCATAACTGACCAGCGGCAATGGCAACCCAACCACCGGCAAAATTCCGGTCACCATACCAATATTAACAAACACATAAACGAAAAACGTCAAGGTAATCGCGCCCGCCAAAAGTCGAGTATAGGTTTCCTGCGCTTTGATCGAAATATAAAAACCTCGTCCAATTATCCATAAATAGATACTGATTAACAATAGTACCCCATAAAAACCGAACTCTTCACCCAGTACGGCAAAAATAAAATCCGTATTTCGCTCCGGCAAAAATTCCAGCTGTGACTGAGTGCCTTGCAACCAGCCTTTTCCATTGAGTCCACCAGAGCCAATCGCGATCTGCGACTGGATAATATGATAACCACTGCCGAGACGATCTTGTTCTGGGTCGAGAAAAGTCAAAACCCGTTGCTTTTGATAAGCTTGCATCACAAAAATCCAATGGATGGGTGCGTAGACAATAGCAACCGAAAGAAAGGATAAAAGAACTCGCCAGCGGATCCCCGCGAGAAATATAACAAATGCCCCAGAACTGGCGATCAATATCGATGTTCCCAAATCCGGCTGGATCAAAATAAGATAGGTCGGCAGCCCGATAATCACGCCTGCGACGGCAAGCTCACGAAAATTAGGCGGTAATTTACGTTCACTAAAGTACCAGGCAACCATCATAGGCACCGCTAACTTCATCACTTCTGATGGCTGAAAGCGAAAAAAACCAAAATTGAGCCAGCGCTGCGCACCTTTACCCATTTCGCCAAAAATAATCACGCCAATTAATAACACGATCCCGCCAGCGAAAATAAAAGGCGTCCATTTTTTGTAAACGCGCGGCGGGATCCAGGCTAAAAAGAACATCGCCGAAAATGCCAGCGCCAAGCGTATGATTTGTCGCTTAAGCTCTGCGATATTTTCACCGGATGCGCTGTATAAAATTAACAGTCCAAATCCCATCAACATTAATAAGCCTGCAAGCAAAGGCAAATCAAGATGTAACCGGCTGGCTAAATTGTTACCCCGTCGATCAGAAATATCACCATCAACAAATGCCATTAGTGATTGACCTCGCTGAAAGACTGAGTAGCTTTTCGGATAGATTTAGCCCTCTTATCAAAATACACATCCAGCACTTTGCGAGCGATTGGAGCGGCGCTCTCTCCACCGTGCCCACCATTTTCGACCACCACCGCAATCGCAATTTCTGGATGCTCAATTGGAGCATAACCAATATACACGGCGTTATCATGGTGCTTTTTTGAAATTTTACTTTCATCGTACTTTTCATCCTGCCCCATCGCTACCAATTGAACAGTGCCGGTTTTACCAGCAGACTTGTATGTTGCGCCCTTAAAGGCGGTCTTTGCCGTGCCCCAAGGAAAACGAGTCACGTTTTCCATTGCACGATGCACAATTGCCAGATTTTTACCATCACCAAAATCGACTTGTCTGGGCGCGAGTTGAGCTGAATTTTCCATCCAGACACCATTTTTTTGTTGCGCCGAAACCATACTAAGATCATATCGGGGGCCACCACTGGCAATCGTCGCCACGGCATTGGCTAACTGCAAAGGTGTGGCATTCCAATAGCCCTGACCAATGCCAGTAATAACCGTCTCCCCAGGAAACCAGGAAGAATGTCTTTTACGTCGCTTCCATTCTCTGGAGGGCATAATACCAGTCAGCTCTTCGCCCATATCAATCCCGGTTGACAGACCAAAACCAAAATCTTTCATACTTTCTGAAATCAGGTCAATTCCCATTTTGTAAGCCAGCTCATAAAAAAATGGATCACACGACTGGGTAATTGCGGTGCCGACAGCAACTTTTCCCCCATGGCCTCCAGGTTTCCAGTCTCGGTAGGTCCTTTCTTCTTTATTCGGGATCACCCAATATCCCGGATCATGAATGGTTGTTTTAGAGGTAATAATTTTGTTCTCTAAACCAACCCAGGCTAACAGGGGTTTGATGGTCGAGCCAGGAGAATATTGTCCACGGATCGCTCGATTAAACAACGGTTGATCATCCGAACCCGTTAATTTTGCATAGTTTTCAGTTGAAATGCCGGTAACAAAATCATTCGGATCATAACCAGGATTACTGATCAGTGCCAAAACTTCACCGCTGGCAGGGTCAACAGCCACTACCGCGCCTCGAAATTCTTTGATGGCTTCTGCGGCGGCTAACTGCAAATTAATATCGATGGATAATTTCAGATCACTTCCCGGGATCGGTGGCGTTTCAGTAATCGGCTCGCCGATCACACGGCCTTGAACATCTGTTTCAACGGTACGGCTACCTATCTTTCCATGCAGGAGATCTTCATAGAATTTTTCTATACCGAGCTTGCCAATATGTCGGGTCGCTCGATAATTGGCTTGATCAATACGTAATAAATCCTGATCGTTTATCCGCCTGACAGAACCTAACGCATGAGCCATTTTGTCGGCAAAGGGATAAAAACGAACCAGCCGAGCTTCGACTCTCACGCCATTTAATAGATGACCATTGGCAGAAAAAATCGCCACCTCTTTTTCTGTCAAGCGGGATTTTAACAATACACTTTTAAAACGGCGCATGCCCATTAAACGTTTGTTAAACCGAGTGATATGCTTGTCTTCTACTAGGCCGAGCTTCTTAATTTGCTGCAAAATCTCATCAAGATGATCGACTTGCTCAGGGATCACTTCCAGAGAATAAATCGAGCGATTTTCGGCGAGCAACACACCATTGCGATCAAAAATCAATCCTCGATTCGGCGCGACTCTTTGCACGCTGATGCGGTTATTATTCGAGCGGGTTTGATAATCTTCGTGTTTAATAACTTGCAAATACCAACCACGAACCAGTAGCGTAATCATCAGCACAAAAACAACTGCGAACGCAAAAACACTGCGAGAAACCAAAATCTGTCGCTCTTGGCGATGATCTTTAAAAGCGTGACCACTTTTTATCTGGTTAGTATTTTTTAACATTAAATAGAAAAACCTGAAATTAAAAAAACGGTGTCATAGCGGGCAACATTTATTCTCGATGATAAGGATGATTGACCGTCACCGACCAGGCGCGATAAATGGCCTCGGACAACACCACTCTGACCATCGGGTGAGGAAATGTGAGTGCCGATAATGACCAACGCTGACTGGCTCTGGCTAAACATTCCGCAGACAAACCATCAGGCCCCCCCACCAGCAGCGCGATATTACTACCCATCGATTGCCATTTAGTAATTTGCGATGCCAGTTTTGCGGTACTCCAGTTTTGCCCCTCAACATCTAACGCCACCACCCAATCAGAAAGATCAATTGCTTTTAAGATCAATTCACCTTCTTTTTGCATCCATTTGTCGGCTAACTGGTTACGTGTTCTTTTGGCAGCAGAAATTTCGATAAGTTCCAAACAACAATCACGGGGCAGGCGCTGAGCATAGGCATTAAACGCGGTTTCGACCCAGGAAGGCATCTTGGTTCCCACCGCGATTATTTTTATCTTCATGTTTGTCTCAAAGCCAATCTCTCAAAACCAATCTCTCAAAACAAGTCTCTCAAAGCCAATCGCACGCTATTGCTTACGATTGCTGATTATTCCCAGAGCTTTTCGAGCTGGTAATAGTCACGAGTCGTCGGTTGCATTACGTGCACT
>JAUUYO010000324.1 GCA_030590405.1 Kangiellaceae bacterium | reverse complement strand
AGCTGTCAAGTAAAAAATGAACTACTTTATGAAATAACGAAGGATTTTACCGACCGTACTTTCGGAACAATTGCAACGATTGAGTGAATATCTGTTAGCTCGTGCCCCGACTTATTGAGAAGCTTCGCAAATGGGGGCTAACCTGTTCAAAGCACTGGAAAATCCTTACGCTGGTGTGATTGAATTTGGCAAAGGCATGTTGTTGTCGCTACACGGTTCACTAGGAGTCGCCATTCAAGGGGCTCACGACCTTTATGAAGTGGCAGAGCTTGCTCAAAAATATTACCAGACCCGCGCCAATTCCCGTTCATTACAACTTGTTGAAGGCCCTACTTACTACTGTTTGCGTCATTTAGAAGATAATGTCAATTATGATGATTATTTCCCATTGGCGACCCTGATCAGCTTTGAATATGTGTTGACCAATCTATTAAATCACCATGATTTGATAGGTAATTGCATGATCCATCAAACCATGAATGAACCGAATAATTTTCCGTACACATTACTTCAAGGTTATCAGATCCAGTTTAATCAGACCCACAATCAGATTTTGCTGCCGCTTGAATGGATGAAACTGCCGATCAGCCCGATTGATCCTGAGCTGGCAAAATTGGCAAAAAAACAGTGCGAACAAACCATGAAAGCATTATCACCTCAGGATTTGATCGGCGAGATCCGTCATCAATTAAAAATATCTGAACAAAATAATCTGGGACTCAAGCAAATGGCCAGATTACTGCATGTATCACCAAGTACTTTACAACGGCGACTCAGAGAGCTTAATACGACTTTTAAGAATATCAAGTTAGAGCAACGTTTAATTAAAGCCAAATTGTTATTGTTAAACCGCCAATACACTCTGGAGAAAATATCCGAGCAGCTTCATTTTTGTGACGCCTCCAGCTTTACCAAGTCTTTCAAAACCTTCACAGGCACCACCCCGTCGGCCTATCGCCAACAACATGCTAAAGTCATATCAAATTAAGCAACTTCAATTTAGCTAACTTCAATTTAAATGACCTCAAATAACCAGTAACTTGCGTTGTTTTAACCTGTTGCGATCAGTCCGCAAGGCGCATATTAGTTGAACCTGAATTTATCGGCTAAACCTGAAGTGATCGCCGGGCAAACTACGAGGGGCACATGGCCGACATAGACTTTAGTCATCAAAACGACAATCATCACAACAAGCGTCATCAAAAATTGGAAATTAAACCAAGGCATATGGATTTCCCATTTGGATCTTTAAAGCATTTAAAATTCGTCGATAACAATATTTACAAATCCGCTTTTATCGGTGGTTTATCCTCAGCTTTTCCCGCTGGTGAAAGAGAATTTTTAGATTCCGTACGCAATTACCGCGATCAGATCACCAATCCTGACCTGATTAAACAGGTCAAAGGATTTATCGGCCAGGAAGGCCATCATAGCCATCAGCATAAAATGGTGAATAAGGAACTCGATCGTTTAGGTTATAACACTAACAAAGTGGATATGGCATTAAAAAAAGTCATCGATAGAAGAGTCAAAAAGTTGAGCAATAAATGGCGTTTAGCGCTAACAGTCGCTGCGGAACATGTCACAGCAATAATGGGAGAATTCATCATCAATCATCCGGAGTTTTTGGATGGCATGGAGCAACCGTTTAAAGACTTATTATTATGGCATGCAGTCGAAGAGGTCGAACATAAAGCAGTGGCTTTTGATGTATATATGGAGTACGAAGGCGATATAAAATTCCTGCATAAAGCAACCAGAATTTCAACCCGGTTACTCCATTTTCGGTTAACCCGGCATATGTTTATACTGGCTTTTAACACCAAACATTGGTCCAATTGGAAAGATTTTAAACAAACCATGATTTGGATGTTTGGAAAAAAAGGCATGTGGCGAGCGCTTAGAAAACCCTACAAAGAATTTTTTAGCGAGGGGTTTCATCCATGGAGAGACGGCGGTTTAGAGCTTATTGAGAAATGGCAGAAGGATTATTATCACCCAGAACAAAATAAGGACAGTCTCGAATACATAGCAGTACACTCGGTTTAAATGACGACTCTTTTTATCTCCTTAGTACCGACAGATCCAACCGGCATTTTGAGATAAATCAGTTAAAATTGCCTCACTCAACCACTTGAACCCCTTTCCAGAAAGCAACTCGCCCTTTAATTTCTTTGGCCGCTTCTTTTGTTTCTGGGTAATACCAGGCGGCATCAGGATTAGTTTCACCTTTAATACAAATATTATAATAATTCGCCGTGCCTTTCCAGGGGCAAAAAGTGGTGGTTTGGCTGTTTTGCAGTAATTGAGAATTAACTGAATCAATCGGAAAGTAATGATTTCCCTCGACAATAATTGTTTCAAAGGATTTTGCGATAATAACGTCATTCCAGACAGCTTTCATTTTTTAAGTACTCCGTTGATAGTTTTCACACTTGATATCTTATATGGATATTACTTCAAATAGGCAATATTTCTCTTAGAATCAACTTGCTCTGATTATCTTTGTCGATTCAATTGTATCTAAGTATATTCCAATTAACAAATGAGTCTGAAAGAGGTGGAGTCATTTAAGCACTATTTCTATCTGGCTCAAAGATCTGATTAAATAATTTCCTTCGTTCTTTTTGAAGTAATTCTGCCGCTTCATTGT
>JAUUYO010000079.1 GCA_030590405.1 Kangiellaceae bacterium | reverse complement strand
CGTTTGAAAGACAAGAACACTCCGAGCAAAGCCTTTCAGCAATCGATGATGAATCAATTAATTTGGATGAAACTTCGTTTCTGGATGACTTTGATGAGCAGCAAGGAGCAGCGCTTGTTGACCAGTTAGATTTTCACGAAGAGACGGATTTTCACGGCGAAAGCAACCCGTCTGATGATCTCCACCCCTTCAGTGATCTGGAATCTTCCGACGAATTAGCCGATCAATTAAGTGAACAAATGTTGGAAACCGATTCTGAACCGGACCCACTGGATGAGTTTAATGATATTGTTGAAGAGAACAATAACAGCCTTAAAATAAAATTGGCGATTGCTTCTGTGCTGGCATTATTGATCATTGGTTTCACCAGCATATGGACCAACCGGCAGGCCATCGCCTGGAGTGAAAGTTGGGGGAGTAGCATGATATCGGTATGTCGCTATCTACCTTGTGATTTAAAGCCCAAACGAGATGTTGCAAAAATTAAGCTCCTGCAAAGGCAATTTACACCCAGTGAAGAGTTAGAAAATATTCTGGATATTAAAGTGTTGTTGATCAATAAGGCTGTTTTTGCACAACCTTATCCCACCATTAAGATTAGTTTTAGTAATAAAAATGGTGAGCAAGTATCGGTTAAATCATTTACTCCAGTCGATTATCTGGACGCGGGATCTGTAAATGATTTAATGCCATCTGACTCAGAGGTTCATATTCATTTTCAAACAGAAGTCAGCCATCCTGATGCGCTGGGATTTGAATTTACTTTTGAGTAGATTAGATACAAATAACCCAAATAATTTCTGAGTTGGGCTTTGGATGAGCTTTCTCAGTTATACATAAATTAACAATTTTTTAAATTTGGACAACAGCCACACACTGACATCACACCTGTTGTTGTTTTCCATTGACCATTTCATTTTAAATAATTGGAGCGGTTTTGACAGACACCTTTTTTACCAGAGCATATTAATACTGCGTTGGAAATTGACAGCCTGAAGGAAGCTCCCATCTTGGCCGACACATCAACTCCATATCTCTTTTCTCCTCATAATATTTTGTTAGACTGATCGTTTTAACTTCTTGACCACCTTCAACAAACGATACCTCATAATCCAGTAAAATATCATCTAAAATAGTGACTTCACATTGTAAAGGAACATCACGATCCTGTATTGGAATAAAAATACGATTTTGTTTTGATTCATTACGCAAACGACCAATACCTGAAGCGCCCTTAGCATTTTTTAATATTGAGGTTGACTTTTTATTGATCCAAGGAAAGTTCTTACACTGGATATTAATAGGAACAAAGTTTACTTCATGTTCGGCGCATGATTGAATACCTTCTATCGACTTATAATTAAAATTAGCCTCAACATACTTGAGTTCGACTGGCTCTAAAATCGTATAGTCTAAATGCACAATTTGAACCGGTTTATCGCCATTAAATGTAAAATAATCAGGGATCACTAAACCAATATTTGTTTTTTCATCACCCTTTGGAATGGGAACCGGTGGAGAGGCCATATAGTATTTTGACACATAATATTTTTTTCCATCTTCAGACGTTTGAGGGCCATAAGGAACATCCGTTAAAACTTGGTTTTTTTCATTCCAATTAAACATTTGAATGTTTAGATTTTTGTCTCTTGTCGTAGGATTTAATATCGTATTGCAACCATAAAGCGATACTTCTTGTTTCCCTTCAGATTTTTTTTGCTTTGGATTTTTTATAGGCGACTCCCCCAGGTTAAAACTCACATAACCTGACTGCTCAGCACAAGCTGAACTGATCAATGAAAGCAACAACACCTTCGTTAACATCGCTGGTCGTTTTTTAAATAACGTCATTCTTCTCCTTATCTTTCATTATTGTAGAAATACCACAGCCACAGGCCTACCATACTCACTTTATTGGGTTCATGTCCTTCTGCACGGTGTATCAGATTCTCGAATGGAGAATCAAATATAGCGACGATGGTGAGTTCATTACCAAACTTATCAAATATTGTAACTTGTTAATTAACTCGCAAATTACAAAAGGGTAGCAAACGAACATTGACCTGTAACCTTTTCGTAACCTTTCTACCCGGCTTGTTCAACAATACAAAAACTAACCAACGGCGAGACAGGAAATTATGAACTACTTTATTATCTTTGTATATGGTTGGACAAACGGAAAATTAATAACTCTGACCCCGTTGATTTCAATATGTAAAAAAATTTTGTTTTTATTTTTCAAGTGCCTCTTTCTTTTTATTACAAATCTTATAGTAGAATATTTTTTTCAAAAAAACCATTCGAATGAAAATTAAATCTGAATTATTAAAAAACATCTCGTTACGAAATAGCGTTCATTGCTTTATTTTATACTGAGATGAAAATCGGGATGGCCATTATGGTATAGTTGGTCAAATACTACGGCAGCCTTTACTACAACACCTTGTCTAGCTATATTGATAGTAAATTAATTGAAATGGATGCCGGGTTAATTTTTATGCGAGTGGCTGTAATCAAAAGCACGCTCATTCTTGACTTTTTATCAATGAAGAAAAAAAGCGCGACAAATTTTTGAAAGCCCTTGTGCCGGCAAATCAAGCATGGGAAATAATTTCGCTTGTGAAGGAATTGAAAAATTTGAGGAAAAGGCTGGCAATCTTACAAAAGCAAAAGAGTGGTATCGTAAGGGTTGTAATGATTCAATTCCGAAAGCCTGTATTCATTATAATAGAATCAAGAATAAGTGATGAAGTAGAACCAACAGCCCCTAGAATAAAGAATAACTTTCTTTTGGTTGCTGATAGCATGGCAGTTATTGAGCTGCCATAAAAGCCCATAGTATCCCGTAGTTAATTAGCTAATAAAAACTCAATAGCTCTTATGCTGTTTGCCGATTTTTCTCCGTTTGACATTGCCAACAAAAATCAAAGGATGCGTCATTTTTTTCAGAGCAATGACTACATTGCCAATCGACCGAACCTTGTTCACTAAATCGCTTCTGAATAATTTTTTTAGCGACTTCGAATTCAGCCCCATCCGCCACCCAAAGCTCTAACCAACCGTCGGTTGGCGAGACTTCACCAATCACGCTGGAAGTAAATTCATTTTTAACAAGAATTTTGATCCCGGAATTTTGTAAAATGTTTTTGATATTATTAACAAAAAAACGATTTTCATCGGTATAAACGAGTTTCATAATTAGTCCTTTGTTGCCGATTTCATCCTAAAGTAAGATTGCCATTTAAAATAACCTTATCATATAAAGCTAGCTTATCCATTGAAACACTTATTGGAGTCGCTATCAATCGTTTGTCTACCGTTTAATCAATAGCCCTTTCATTACTCGCTGTAATTTTTCCTCGATGCGCCGCTTGTGACTTAATGATTCGATCAAAGATACCGATGAGTTAATACTGGATAAATCCAGATCGGTCAGAAAAATCGGATAATCTACAGAATCACTCCTCACCAGCAGTAATTCTCTGACCAATTTGGCATAAACTTGTTCTCCCCATTCTGAATACAAATAGGTTTTGTCAGCGGTAAACAAATCAAATCCAATTAAGCGAGAACTCTGGTAGACGGCGATAGCCTGAACTAATGCAAACTGCTGGAATAAACTCGAAGTCTTTACTTCAATTTTTTTAAAATGGCCTTTATCACTCGAACTATCAATAAACCGGTAATAATGCACCAATTGTTGAATACCACTTTCTAATGCAAATCGATTTTGTACTTTGTCAAAAAACTGTTGGTAATGACCAATGAGTTGCTCAAGGTTAGCATTTTTATGAGTTTGTAAATGAACAATACCATTAACTGACTTGATCGCCATCTCGATTGTCTTAGCTGTTTTTTGAAAAATATAGCAATCCAGATTTTCGGATAATCGACGGCTAAAAACCGACCGAATAAATGGAGATAATAATAACCAGGGATCAACTTCGATATAGGTTTTAAGGTCAAAAGAGTCTCGTGATTGTTTCTCACTGAGTCCGGCTAATAGAAGGTTGAGTGATGGGTGAACTTGATAATCAATGGCTTTTTCTGAAAAATAAATTGACAAGTATTTTTTTCCAATAGCCATCAGATAACATTGACAATTTTTATTTCGCTGGCTTTTAAGACTCACTCGCTTCCACTCGGACAATACAGAAATCACTCTCTGAATAATATTTTCATTTTGGACCAGTCCTCGACAAAAGATTGGAATAGATTCTGCAAATTTTGGAATGACCTTCTGATATTGCTTAAAAAAATCGATCCATGCAGCGTCACCTGAAAAATGCTGGATAGTTAATTCGCCCCAACTATTGATGGCAATCATATCGAAATGACTGGCTAAATTTATTTTTTTATCGGTCGAAGATAAACAATCGGATTTAGTAACGACTCGATAAAGATTTTGTTGTTTATCCATTTTTAGTGGATCAGAGCGACTATTAATAAATAATCCAAAATGAATTATTTGAGCGCCTTTGTCAAAGGCTATTTTATTTTGACAACCATTAAATTTTTTGAGTAGTTTAGTAATATCCTTGATCGTTTCGCTGGCAAGTCGGTGATTAAAAAATTCTGAGTGAGCATATATTTGACACTGGGTGTTAGCACTAATGACACCATTTACACAACCCCAACACAAACAACCAAAGAGTGATTGGCCAATAAAAACCGGATGATTGATTACCAGTTTGTTTTTATTAAGATGACCTAAAAATAACTGCCAGCCTTTTTTGCTATCTTGATTGAGCGTAATTGCTGCTTCAAATATATCTTTGGCTATACCGTTATTTAATACCTCCACTTTACCTGTTCGCCTTTCAAAAGCGGCATAAAGCCTTCGCCCTAAAGAGAGCAATTCGGTCTTGGCAAGCCTGTTAGTGACACCTTGTATCCTGGAAAAATTGGATAAAAAATGATAGGATTGAGTCAGTTCTCTGACCAAATCTTTGCGTTCCTCAACGACCCGGTTTATCTTCCATTGATGGCGGCTATTTAGGTAGTCGAGTCTTTCTTGTCTCCACCCCCAATTTTTAACTTGCTCAGCCATCATTTTATAGCGCCAATTCTGCTGGCTTTTTTTACTGAGTTTTATTTTTACGTTGGCTTTTAAATAAAAGGCCCGCCTTAAAAACTCTAACCTCTGCGGATTATCATCTAACGATTGTTCGGCAAATAATAAGATTAGCAAATATGGATCTAACTCTCCCGCTTTTGGTAAGCCTTGATAGACCCGGCCTTTAAAATCGTCAGATAGGACTCGTCCCCCTGGAAATAATCGGGCATAAACTTCCAAAACCAGTAATTTAACCGATGATTTATAAGGCGAACCGATCGCTTTATAAAGCTGCCACAATGCTGCACTAAAATATTCATTGGCCGGTATTTGTTGAACTTCACCAAAATCGATCCAGTCGGCGGGATCAACATGTTTTTGATTGAGCAGTCGTTTGGCATATTTTGCATAATCCACATTTGTGGGTACTAACCACCACAGCGGCCAGCGCCCTGCAAACCACACCGCAGTACGATAAAACTCATCGAGCAGAAGAAAATTTTGGGTATTTCCACAACTATCTACTTCGATTTTTTTGCTTTTATTACGGCTAAAATCATCCCGATTCACTAAATAATAATTCAGCTCAATGCCAACTGCCGCCAACCATTGCTTGATGTTATCAGCTTTATTATTCAATTTGCCTGATAAGCTGCCATCCAGCGGTTCAGAAAGACAAATCCATAAATCGATGTCACTGGAATTCGATTGACCCAAAGTACCCATGCTGCCCATTAAAAATAAACTGGCAATTCGATATTTAAGGTGGGCACGAGGTTTATATTCAAAACTTTGGCTAACGGTTTTAGCGATTTTTTTTTCCAGCATCGATGGGGTGTAGTTGGGTATGCCGGCAGGGACAAACTTATCCACATAACCCGGCAACATCGGATGATTGACATGAAACAGCAAGGGTAATAATTTGAGATAATCAGCTTGCGTCGGTGAAAGACTCGACTCCATTCTGGTAAAGCGAAGCTCGCAGAGATTGATGAAGTCCTGGCGAATAGTTTTTAATTGTTTTTGATCAATTTCGTCAATTTTCACTACAAACTCTTAAATTAGGTGATTTTAATCTGCTGCTTTATCAATAAGCGTCTATACTATTGTAGTACGCTTTTTGAAGACGCTGCCTATATTCTTCTGCCCCCGAAAACGACGGAGCCGCCGGTGGTGTAACACCTATCTCCAATGGTTAGTTAAAGCAATCAGTAGAACGGTCAATCGGGCAAAAATATGCAAGTTGAACAATCTGAATTACTCGAAAAATCCCCTTTAGCGGTACTCATTTGTGACGCTGAACATCGTATTTTATGGACTAATTCTCGTTTTATCGCCGAAACTGGACTTGATCCGCAGAACCTTATCGGTCACTTGTACGCCTCTTTACCACTTGAAGCAATCGACAAACACACACACTTGATTCAGCTGTTTGATACCACCTCAAAAAATCCGAAAAAGTTTGCTTACTGGCAAGCTGAGCTGAGCGAGCCTGCCGGTGCAGTCGCCCATTACTTTGCTCTTGAACGTGATATCTCGCCTAAACATTCCTATGTTGACAGCTCAAAACTACCCAAACGGGCCAATTGGGTTGAGTTTTTAGATTATGAAGTTAGCCGTAGTAGACGCTACGATAATCCTTTGTCACTGCTGAAGTTATATGTTTTAGCTGATGCTAAACCCCAAAATGTAGCCAACCAAACGATTTGCCAGACGGTTAAAGATACCTTAATGGATGTGTTGCGATGGGCTGATATGGTTGGCAATACCAGCCAGGACAGCTACTTGATGGTATTACCAGAAACCCCTAGCAGCGCCCTTGAACAATTAGAGAGTAAGATTACTACAGCCATTGAAGCCCAGTTAAAGTTTTTATCTGCTGATCTTAAGTGTCATATTATATTTGGCAGTAGTCATTGGCAAAAACACGATGATAGTCAAAAAATGCTTCAAAGAGCACGTCAAAACCTGGTGGAAAATCTGGAAAAATTTAGTACTAAATCAAAGAGATAGATCGTTGCGGCCACAATATTAATCAGTCAGGACAAATACTTTGCTGATGAAATTTGTTGTTATTAAAGTCTCATATGAACCCTCGGAACGGAACAAGAAGAAATCAGGTCAATGGTCAGAGCTGTTTGCTAACCTATTGAATTAAAATTAGTAAATTTAACTATTTTCAATATTTTGGTACATTTTGCATTTTTAGTCGTTTTTGTTCTATTAGAAAACTCAAGATTTTTAACATTTTGCCGATCTATTAATAGATTCATTTAGCTTTATGGCTGAATGGTGCATGGGTTCTGACATTAACCAACTGGTAGGGCGTAATTTTAGCATGAGGGCTTTATGATGATAAATCAGCAACAAGCTATTCAGCGCTCTCGCTTGGGATTGATCTTGGTTAAACGTGCCTACATTAGCCAATCGCAGCTGCTCAAAGCCTTAAATTACCAAGCTAAACGAAAAATCAAACTCGGAACTGCACTGGTTGAACTTAATCTGATTACCCGAAAACAACTTAACTTTGCCTTAAGACGTCAGAGTTGGACTCGCACCATCGCCACCAGCATTGCACTCGCTTGTGCGCCGTTTAGCGCGGCTTTTGCCTCAGAAAAACCTAAAACGGTTGAGCTGATCAAGGCTGTTCCAATACAACATCGCTCGCTAAACCTTAATAATCTGAAAAACCCTTATAGCAACGATCTGTTTGTTTTATCAGTCAACCTGGAACAACAATCAAAAGAGTTTTACTACACTGGCAAACATGATATTGGATTTACTCGCGCCATTTCCAATAGCAGCGGTTTTCAAGTCAGCTTGTTTAGTGAGCAAACGACAGGTTATGGCTTTCAAACCAGTTATGAATTCGCTCCACAAATTTCGCTGTTTAAATCGTTTTCCTCCAGTCATACCCCAAAATATCATGACAACTATAGCAGTAGCAAAATTGGAAATAAGCTGGACCACTACACCAATTCCAAGCCAGTGGTCTATATGGTTACTCTTAAAGGACGCTGTTTAGTGGAAAATTCTGGTAAAGAAACCAAAATGTGGAGCCTGGATTCGGCCAAAAAAGGAGTGCAGAGAAAAGCCCAATTTATGTTTTCCATTACCAAGCAGTTTTAACTGACTCTTTTCGAATATTCCCCATTTCCATCTATCGGTTTAATGACTGAAGACCAGCCCCCTAAATATGGGTTTTATCCCACTCTAATTAACATCTCTGCTACAATCCTCAATCTAATCTTCTAACAAACCATAAAATAAAGGAAATAACGTGAGAATAATCAGTATTTTTACTCTTATTTTGAGCTTGTCAGCTTGTCAACAGGCCACAGACGATACTGCGACCTCAAAAAAGGTTGATAAAAAAGTAACTGCTAGCGAGATAAACAAAAACCAGTCAGCGACAGAAGTTGTAACAAAGACCGAAAAAAGTAACGCAAAAGCCGACTCAACCGAGGCTAAAGATTTTTCTCTGCTGACTGAGCAGCCTTATGACATCATTGAATCTGATGAGGCTTGCACAGCGCCAATTGTTATCGAATTTTTTGCTTATCAATGCCCACATTGCTACAAGTTAGAAAAATTCGTCGATGCCTGGAAAAAACAAAATACCGGAAAAGTCCAATTTCGCTCGGTTCCAACGGATCTTGGCCGCAAAGAATTTAGCAGCTTTTTGATCGTGCATCATTCCGCTGAAAAATTAGGTTTATTAGACAGCGCTATCCCTGCTTTATTTAATCGATTGCATGAACAAAAGAAAGCCTTTGCCTCACTCGATGAAGCGGTCAGCTTTTTAATTTCTTTAGGTGCCTCTGAGCAGGACGCTAAAAAAACCATCGAAGATCAAGA
Organism: Kangiellaceae bacterium; assembly: GCA_030590405.1. Lineage (GTDB taxonomy): Bacteria > Pseudomonadota > Gammaproteobacteria > Enterobacterales > Kangiellaceae. Next base: position 3,809 of record JAUUYO010000079.1, on the reverse strand, counting down.
AGCGATAAAAGCAGCTATTGGTGAAGACTTCCGTTTGTTATCTAAATATCAAGTCACTGGCGTACCAGCCATTCTGGTAAATCATCGCTATAAATTTGATGTCACCAAAGCTGGTGGTTATGATAAAGTGTTTGAAGTTGTCGAAGAAACTTTGAAGTTGCCATCTGGCTGTACGGGCAAATAAAAAATGTCTTCCATTAGCTGGGATGATTTTCAAAAAATTGAGTTCCGGATTGGCACTATTATCAAAGCTGAAGACTTTCCTAAGGCGCGCAATCCAGCTTATATTTTACACGTTGATTTCGGCGATAAACACGGGATTAAAAAATCCAGCGCTCAGATCACGGATAATTATCACAAGGATGAGTTGATTGGTAAGCAGGTGATGGCGGTAGTTAATTTTCCGGCTAAACAAATTGGACCAATCATGTCTGAATGTTTGGTGACTGGATTTTATCAGGAAGACGGTAGCGTAATTTTAGCGGTGCCGGAGCGACCAGTTAGCAATGGTGCCAGGCTAGGCTAGTTTGTGAGGCTTCCGCCTCACTAGTGGTCTGGAAAGTGCTATTTTAACACCTCTATTGTTAAGCCTCTTTATCCTCAATCGTATGTTTTAATTTAGACAATTGATCTAATTGAATAAAGGTGAGGATTGTTTTGTGTTCTATTTGCTGATTAACCATTTCTATTAATTCTTCAAGCGGCAACTCTTTTAATTTTTCTTTTAACTCTAACTCTCTATAAGACTCTTGCAGTTTTTGTTGTCTTTCAACTTCCGCTTGTTTAGCTGCAATTTCCGCCTGTTCATTTTGTTCCTTTATTCTTAATTCAGTAGTTTCTTTTTCGACTAATTGGCGTTTCTTTTCTTCAATAATTGCAAGGCGTTTTTCTTTAATTTTGACCGCTTCCATCATTTTAACTTTTGCTACTGCGGCCACTTTATCGGCATCAGCCTTCGCCAAATGGGCTACTTGCTGATTTTTATCGGTCTCAATTTTTTGTCTTTCGAGAGACTGTTGTTCAACAATTTTTTGTTGCAGTTCTTGATACATGTCCTTGATCCTTTGTTGTATATCTTCTAATTGATAGAGGGTATGAAATTCATCCGATTGACCAATGAATTTGAGTTCATTCATTGCTTGTTGAAGTTGTTTGATATTAAATTGTTTTTTTTCTGTAAGCGTTTTTTCAAAAATTTCGAGTTTATTGTGTGCATCGGTATACCAATAAACATGGCCTAAATCTTCCTCAGGGATGATGAAATCGGAAAAGGTTTTTTCGACTGACAATAAACTGGCTTGCTCGCCAGCCAATGCCACTCTTAAATCCTGTAAAACAATTTTGAATTTATCTTGTTGTTGATGGGTTTTGAACCACCAGGAAACACCAGCCATTCCCATACGATCGATACAATCCATCAAATAGGTAAATTTACGCCTTACGAGGCCAATAAATACCGACATTTGTTCTTTTATTTTTTCAAAATCGACTGATTTGCTCACTTTTGCTCTTTCTAATTGTATTAAGCGATTGATTTGATTGTTATTTTGTTTGCTAGAGTATAACCTAAATTCCCTGTTTTTTTTGAACAATTTGTTATACTGGGCGGATTAACGGGCTGGCATAGTCAAACAATTTAACAATAAAGGTTATTTCAATGAAACGCTGTGAATGGGTAGGAAAAGATCCAATCTATCTTGATTACCACGATACCGAGTGGGGAGTGCCAGTTTATGGCAGCGAACTATTGTTTCAACATTTGTTGTTAGATGGTGCACAAGCAGGTTTAAGCTGGATTACCATTTTAAAAAAACGTGAAAACTACCGTGAACTCTTTCATCAATTTGACCCGCAAAAAATGGCTAAAATGAGCGATAGCGCGCTGGAAAAAATATTGTTAAATCCGGCGATTATTCGTAATCGACTCAAAGTTTATGGTTTTCGCAAAAATGCGCTGGCTTATCTGGAAATCAGTAAAGAGCAGTCTTTTTCGGATTTTCTCTGGGCTTACGTCGAAGGTACGCCCGTGATCAATCATTGGAATAGTCTGGCTGAAATACCCACCAATGATGAGGTATCGCTGGCGATGTCAAAAGCGCTTAAAAAAGCGGGATTTACTTTTGTGGGTACGACGATTTGTTATGCTTTTATGGAAGCGGTGGGTATGATCAATAATCACACCACCGGTTGTTTTCGGTATGACAAGATAAAATAATGGAAAGAACAGAACTGCTAAGTTCGGAGTGTCTTTTGTAAGGTGGGCAGTCGGTTTAGCCCACCATTTTCGTATAACCAAAAGATCCAGCGTGGGCAGTGGAGATTGCCCACCCTACTGCAAAATAACAGGGTGAAATTACTTAGTATTTTTTACCTTTAAATCGAGGGCTAAGTCTTTTGCTGCTTTGACACTCATCATTTCGATTAGTGTCATTGCATTATCACCGCCTTTACTAGACCCCCCCATCTGAACCTCTGGAACCCATTTTTGCTTTTCTATGGCCTGAGCAAAGCGACTCATCACTCGTTCATAAGTTGCCAATTTTTGCGCTAGTGCTCCATCAGCCTCCATAACTAATCGTTTGTAAGCTCCATCTCCTTCACCTCTCAGAATCTGTTCTTGTTTGTATTCTGCTGCTGCTAACTTCTTTTGTTCTGCTTCAAGCCTTTGCTGACGAGCTACTTCAACATTTTTTTCAGCTGCAATCATCGCCACTTGTTTCTCTCTTAGCGCATCAACTAATGCTTTTTCTTTAATAACCTCCTTTTCATATTTTGCCGTCATAACATTAGCTTTACCTTGCTCTTCTGAAGTAATTGCGTCTTGCTTGGCCCTTTCAGCATTGGCGATCGCTGTAATGATTGCCATGGTCGCTTCACGTTTAGTGGCTATTTGTTGAAGAGTTTTGGGTTCAAAATCCCAATCGGTTATTTGGTATCCATTAACGTCAATACCATAATTGGCCAAATCACTGTTTATATGAATGGGCAAGCCATCCTCACCATAGCTGATAACAGGAATATTTTTTGTCACGGTCTTTCCGGTACTTTCATCAACTGTTGTTATTTTTTCTAACTTGGTTTGGAATTTACCTTTAGATATTTGTTGGCTTGACCATTGAGTATAAATACTTCGTTTTTCAGCATAAGCCTCTTCAGAACTCATTAAGCCAGCGGTAAGATTCATTCCTTCTTCAGTGACAGACTTAATTAACTTCTGTGATACACCTCAATACTCTATGGGGCAAGCTTTCTTGTCACGAATTCACTTCATAAAAACTTTTTCGCCAATCATTTTGTAGGCAGGCGTGCCTCTGATCAGTGCTTCTCTGGCAAACAGCTATTGGCATTGGGGGCAGATGCAACTCGTTTCAGTATAGTCATGCACAACCCGCTGTTTAAAACATTTTACCAATGAGCCTTTGCCACCTTTACGATATTTGAAAAGCCGTGTTTTACATTAGGCGCAAAAGATTTCAACGGTTGATACCGGTTTTTTTATTTGGTTTTGCCATAATATCGCTGAGTATAACCTCATCCTGAAACAAAATGCAGCCCAGTAACAAAGCGCCACTTCAGTAGTGTGTTTTTTGTACTATTCAGGCGTATGTCATTCGCTTTATACTTTCATTCTTGATAATCCTGACGACTTGCTCAATTAGCAAAATGCCTGAATCTACCAGGCCAATCAATAGTGGATTTTAGTCCTTAGCAACTAGAGAATTAGGTGATCTCATTGGGTGATTATCGTGTAGAGTGTAATAAATAGGCGTCTACATTAGCCTAACGCCCAAATAACAGACGAAAAAATG
>JAUUYO010000063.1 GCA_030590405.1 Kangiellaceae bacterium | reverse complement strand
TTCAATAATGAGACTTGAGTATCAGTTAGTGTTAGAGCTCTCTTCCGCCGACAGTTGCTTTGTTTGCAAACCTATTATAGAGCCAAGGTTTCCTTGATTTTGGATTTTTCAATAATGAGATTGGGGAAATAGGTTTTAGCTATTAAAAAATAGGAGCTAACAACTAACAGCAATCCGATCTGAGAAAAATTACGAAGACAGCTGTTTTTCAATAAACTCAACAATCAGATCAGAACATTTTTTAAGGTTTTGCTCAAAAGTCACCCCGGAGCGAACTCTTGGTTTAAACGAATGATCACCATCGGTTAAAAACTCAAGCTGCACCCGATCAGAAAAACTAAATTCTGACACTTCACTTTGAGTGCCAAACGTATCCCTCTCCCCTTGCACAATTAATGTATCAATATCCATACCAGTTAAATGCTCTCCACGATAATTTTCCGGCTTTTTGGGCGGATGGAAAGGAAAACCTAAACAAATCACCCCGTTAATTGGTTTAGACTGATTTGCCAGTTGAGCGCCTTGCTCGGCTGCGAGCAAACTAGCCACTCGTCCCCCCATCGATTTACCACCAATAAAAATCTGTTTTTCAGCGTCTATGGACTGGATCATCTGTTTAAAGGCAGCCAGTAATTTGGGCATTCTATCAGGGGGTCTTCGCTTGCCTTCGGCTCTGATTTTTTGCATATAGGGAAACTCAAATGTTCTGACCGCTAATCCCCTGCCTTTTAACAGTGAAGATAACTGAACGATAAAGTCGCTATCCATCCCAGCACCTGCACCGTGAGAAAATAGAAAAATTGCGTCAGATAAATCAGTCACAAATATCCCCCAATCGAGCTTTGATACAATCTAATAGTCGATTGGCCAAAGCATCAATTGTACTTTGATTAAATAAATGTTCGCTGTAGGTTAAACGGAATATTAATTGTTCACCGATAACTCCCGCTTCAAAATACAATTGATAACAGAGGTGATTTTCGCCATCAATTCCTGCTAATCCTGGCAAATCAAGAGCCAGTATAAAAGGAGCACCTTTCGGAATAATCGTATCAATCTGGCCTACATAATTAAAGAATAAACTGGGCGTTTTGTGTTTTAAAATGTCAGAGTGTTTAAGGTAATAGCGCAGAACATTATAGTCTATATTAGACTCAGGAACCTTTGCCAATTGTGCCTGGATTTGTGTAAGAAAATCTTTGCTGGCTAGTTCCTTAATATTAACAGTTTGATCAAATGACAATAGCACCGGATACACCGTATTTAACCAACCTACAGTTCGGGATAGGTTATATTCTTTCGAGTCGACCTGGCGACCATGTCCACAGGTACTCACCATCATCGAATTACAAGCAGACCACTCCGAAACTACTTCAAACAGACTCGCCAATAAAAAATCCTGAATTGGCAAATTAGGCTCTTTCAACTTGCCTACGAGTAATTTTTTAGTGTTCTCAGCATCCAGCACAAAAGATTTTAATTTAGCACTCGACTCTTTATTAAGCTCAGTTGAGGACTGTGCATTACTTTTAATATCCAGGGGTAACAAAGGCGTTGGTTGATCTGGCATATTGCCCCAGTAAGCAAGTGATTTAGAAAAATCTTGAGACTGACTTTTTTGCTGTAAATGAATTACCCACTCTTTAACGCTGGTGGTTTTTGCTGGAAAGGATACGGTTAAATGGTTTCTGGCACTTTGGTAAGCTAACGATAGATCTTCAAATATCAACCTGGAAGAAACCATGTCCAGGAGCAAATGGTGAAAAATAATCACCAACTGACCTTTATCTTTTGCGGTTGAAAAATGAATCATCTTGATCAAGGGTGCTTTAGAGAGATCGATACTTTGATGTTTTAAATTAATCTCCTTTTGCATTTTTTTATTTTGCTCTTTAAGGGATAGGTTTGAAATATCCAGATGCTCAAAGACCTCATTTGAAAGAACACTCAAATGATCTATTGCTTCACACACTTGTTGCCAGCCTGTTTGCCGTGAATAAGCAAACCTGATCCGCAAGTTATCATGATGAGTTAAAATGGCTTTTATTGCCGATTGCAGGGCTGCAATATCGAGTCGATGACTCAAGCTGAAACTAAAGGTTCGATTCCAATGATTAGGATTAATAAAATCATCTTCAAAAAATTTGACCTGTCTTGGCAGTAACGGATAACTGCCGCTAATCATTTCATTATTGATATTACCAGAAGAGCTGATTTTTGCAACAGCGGCTAGTTCAGCGATATTACGCAATTCGAATAGGTCACCAATTTCAAAATACAGACCTTGTTGTTCCGCCAGACTGACAAACTGAATGGCCATTAAACTATCGCCACCTAAATCAAAAAAGCTTTGATTTGTACTGAGTTGTGCAGGTTCAATCGACAATAGTCTGGACCATATTTCAACCAGTAAAATTTCTTTATCACCAGAGGCTGCTTTAAATTCCTTGCTAGCGATTCTTTTATGTTGCGGACCTGGTAATAACTTTCGGTTTAATTTACCACTTGGCGAACGAGGAATTTCCTCGATAATCGAAAAAAAGGAAGGCAGCATATAATTAGGTAGTCTTGAAACGATTAAATCTTTGCTTGCTTCAACAACCTCCGCGCTACTCAGCTCAGCGTCACTATCAATCACCAGGTAAGCAACTAATTGAGTTTGATTTTGCTCTTTTTTATAATCTATTACAGCGGCATCTAAAACCTGTTGGCACTTTAATAAGGTATTTTCGATTTCAGACAATTCAACTCTGAAACCGCGGATCTTGACTTGACTATCTATACGTCCCACGTATTCAAGTCGTTCATCAAAATTATATTTAGCCAAATCACCAGTACGATAAAGCCTGCCATTTTTATCTTCTGAAAAAGGGTCTTTAATAAAACTCGCCTGTGTTAGAGCCTGGTTTTCCTTATAGCCCTGCGCAACCCCAGCGCCACCAATATACAACTCGCCAACGACGCCTTTGGGTAGCAGGTTATGTTTTTCATCTAACACCATTAAACTTGTATCGCCCAAAGGCCTGCCAATGGTAATGTGTTTTTCGAAATTTCGACTCACTTTTTCAAAGCTGGCGTAAATAGCCGCTTCGGTAGGGCCATAAAAATTATACAGTTCCGCGCAACCTGTAGCCGGATGATTATAGAAATCTTTACGTAAAGTATCTGGGAGTGCTTCACCTGCCGACAGGATTTGTTTAATTCCCGATAACTGAAGCTTATCATCAACAGCTAGTAAAGCATTTAGAAGTGATGGAACCATGCAGCAACAAGTCACCTGTTGTTGCTTGATCAAAGATAATAGATAGTTAGCATCTCTATTATTTTGCTGATCGGAAATAACCAGCGTTGCACCACTAATTAACGGCCAAAAAATTTCAGCCACTGACACATCAAAACTAAAATCAGTATTTTGTAAAACTCGATCTTTATTAGAAAAATTAAAATATTTCTTCAACCATTGTAATCTCGGCACCACGTTTTTGTGCTGTAGAGTTACCCCTTTGGGTTCTCCTGTCGAACCCGAAGTGTAAATAATATAGGCCCGATCATGTTTAGATATTGCTCGGTTAACATTCTGTTTAGATTGCTCAGAAATCGATGTTTTTTGTTTCTGTAAATCAAATATTGTCAAACAAAGATCGCTATTTTCAACTATTTTAACATTTTTATCCGTCGAGCTTGTTATCCACAATTCAGCTTGTGATTGTTGCAATATGTGAGCGGTTCTTTTATCTGGGTAGTTCACTGGGATTGGTACATAGTAGCAGCCAGACTTTAGCACCGCCAACAAGCCAACAATCAAATCAAAACCTCGCTCCATGCTAATGGCAATTGATTTTTTCTTATGACCGGAGATTTGAGAAATTCTTCTGGCTAATTGGTTAGCCTGCTGATTAAGCTGCTGGTAGTTATAACGACTTTGGCCATCGATTATCGCGATATCTTCAGGGGCCTGATTAACTTGAGATTCAAATAATGAAACAATGGTCAACTCCTCAACAGGTGCAGAGTCTGCGGTTTTCATTTCCTGGCTTAACTGAATAAGTTGTAGCTTTTGTTTTTCGTCGAGCAGTTCGAACTCACTGAGTTTCCGCTGAGGATAATCTAACATTTGTAGCAAAATTGATTCGATATGCCCCATCGCCTGATTAATAAATTCTCGGTCAAATAATGCTTTTCTATATTCAAACCACAGGCCGATACGTTGCTCTATCAATTCATAAGATAATGAAAAATCATCATTGACATCATAATACTCAGAATCGAGTGGTTGGCTCTCAACTCCCTCTAGCTCTAAATTAAAAAGTCTTGAAACCGTTTGTGCCATTGATAAATTAAAAACGCGTCCATCAAAGTCCGGTAATAATTCTCTAATATCAGCAACAATATCGAGAGCCGGATATTTTTGGTGTTTTTTATCTTGCTTGCGTATTTGATGAATGTTGTTTAGTAATGTTTGATAGTCAGGATCATCTCTCATATCGACTCTAATTGGCAAAATATTAACAAAAAAACCGAAAAAATGTTTATACCCTGGGGGACGAATATTGACAGGGTAACCGATAAGAATATCATTTAGCTGGTAGTATTTATGAATGAATATACTAAACGCACAGACGAGCACATTAAACAGTGTTGTACGATTTTCTTTACAATGAATTTTTAGCCTGGTCGCGAGCTGCTCAGACAAATCAAAATAAACGCGCTCTCCCCGTTTATCATCAATATCGACTAATTGTTTACCATAACTATAGTCGAAATAATGACTAGCATTTTTTAACCGGTCTTGCCAATGACTTTTACTGAGTAAATATTGCTGCTCATCAATTTGATCGAGACCAGCTTGCTGAAAATCCTGCCAGTTTTTTTTGCTAGTCCCGTAGGTTTCTTCCAGCCCCTGTTTGCCTTGATTGTAAGCGATTGAAAGAGACTCCAGATAAAGGATAGCGGAGCGACCATCAGAAACAATATGAGGTACCATACCAATAAAATAATATACATGCTCAGCGGTTTTGATTAGGCTGGCACGCATGATTGGAAATCTGGTAAGATCGATCGCGGTATTAAGTTTATCGGATAGTATTTGTTTAGCTTGTTGTGCTTTAGCCGGGTTCTCTTGTTTTTCACCATCAGAAATATCGATCAATTCAGGTAAATATTCAACTTGCGGATCAATTCGTTGAATGGGTTTACCATCTTTTTCTACAAAATAGACTTTCAAAGTATCAAAAAAATCAATGACCTCCGTGCTCGCATTGAGAAAGCGTTGTTCGTCTAATTTTCCAGTTAATCTCACTTTGACACAGGTATTGTAGGAAGTGTTATCTGGGTGCAATTTTTGCTCGATCCAAAGACCGAGTTGCTGTTTTGTTAATGGATAATCTTTATACATATTTTGTAATCGGGTTGCTTATTGAACAGGTTGCTAAATGAAGTATTTTTCAACTAAAAGGGTTTGATGAAGGTAAACTACATTTTGCTAACGACTGATTGATTATTCGGCTTTACGGAATGTTCATATTGAATAGTAGAGGGAGCTTTACCAAAATCATCGCCTACCTGAATATCATTCAATTTAAGTACGATAGCAATAATCGCCATATGATGGGTAGTATGACTGTGTAGTGATTGTAATTCTCTGATCAAATTAGATTGACCAAAACAAGTTGCAGAATCAACCTCAACGGCTGCGTTTACCTCGACCTCTCGGTTAGAAGCATGCAACATCTCTTCAAGCTGTTCAATACTGGTTGATAATTGAACAATGCCGCAGCTAAGCTTATTTTCGGTTTCAGAATTTCGCTGACGAGCATCATAATCAATACGGCCACTTTTTGCGCCAAAATAAAAGGCTGTATAAAAATCCAGAACATGCCGGAGATGCGCGCCGATACTGGCTCCACCTATAATGGGCATCGCCGAGGAATAGATAGATTGTCCAGCAGCGCCAAATTTGTTGAGTTCAGTTTTAATTTGAGTTAATAGCTGCTGATTACTTATTAAAAAGGTCGTTAAATTAGTCAATTTTTTAAGGCCGATGTGTAGTGTTTTGGGAATTGGAATGTGATTTTACTTTTATTATGTTTTTATTGCTAGCGGTGAAGTGACTGAGAGGTCAACCATTTGTTACATGGTTGACCTCTCCTATATTTGAAGATTATTCACAGAACAGATTAATCGAGTACATTAATCGACGATTTCATCGGTAAGCATATTGATCAATCTATCAACTTCAATCAAGGCACTCATATACTCGACAACCATCCCGGCAAACCATGGTCGCTTAGAAGATCCTGATGACCAGCGAATATCCTCAGGTGTAAGATTTTTAGCATCACCGACCGAATGACAAGCGAGCGCCCATAATGAATCATCCAAAATAATCAAATATTGATAAGCTTTTTGTTCAGCCGGCTTTTTTTCTGGCATCAGAAATTGTTGGGTATCAACCACCATCAGATTGCCCTTTTCATGGTGAACTAATCCCATAAACCAATCCGGGGTACCCACTAAAGGAGTGATGTCTTGCTCGCTGATATTAACAATCCCTCCCAGTTTGAGCAGTGGCACTGCTAGCGGCAATTGGCTGACTTCAAAAACCAGGGTCTGAAAAACACTACCCAAAATACTCTTTAGTGGTTGTTTTTCTCGACGAACAAAGGATGCTTGAGATGCTTCCAGGTTAACTTCTGTGTGTTCTTTAGCTTTTACATCAACTGATGGTCTAGCCCTATTTTTAACAGCTGGGTCTTTAACCTGCTGCGGCGTTGGAACGGTCACATTTGCAAGCGCTATTTTTGATAATAATTTTTCAACACCTTGTAAACGTGGATCTTTTTCCGATTCATCTCTAAAGTTTTTAAATTCACTACGAGAATAAGCCTCGACTTCCTGATTAACCTTTACAGTATGGCTTTGCCTGTCTTCTGTAATTCCCCTAATAATTTCTTTAAGCGGATCACTTTCTTTAATGGAGGATTTAATCGATGTTTTCTTATTTGTATCAGTTTTCGCTTTGTTCTTGTCTACTAAAAATTTAGTTCTATTTTTGTCGAGCCTGGCCACAGTTGATAATTTAGAAACTTCAACTTGTTGAGGTTTTTCGGAATGCTCAATCAATAAACTGGTAACATAATCCTCTAAAACAGACTGAGATTCGGTGACTTTAGGTTTATTTAGTTTCATATTGGCCAGACTTTTTCAACAAAAGACACTTAAGCGACTTTGCTATGCGCAGACATTGCCAATAATGTATCTACCAGTTTGTGGTATGCATTGACCCCATGGGTGTCGGGGTAAATACTGCTCGGGGTCCGATGTAAACGAGAAGCGTCCCTGAATTTGGTGTCCACCGGTATGACTTTATCCCAAAGGTGCCCCCCGAATTCATCTCGCATATTACGCAAGGCTTTAATCGAAGCTTTTGTTCGGCGATCAAACATTGTCGGAACAATTTTATAATCGATGCTATGGTGTTGCGCTTTAATCACCATGTTTAAGGTTTCCATCATTCGCTCTAAACCTTTGATTGCCAAAAATTCGGTTTGTACCGGGATCAGTAAAAATTGGCAAGCCGCCAAAGCATTGATCATTAAAATCCCTAATATCGGAGGACAATCAATTAATACATAATCAAAATCATCTTTTATCTTTTCTAAGACTTTGTTGATGACCAGCCCCATGCCTTCCCGAGTACTGAATTTTTTATCCAGGGTTGCTAAACTCAGTGAGGCAGGCATTAAACTCACGTCTTCATTTTTAAGTTTGATGATGGTATTTTGCACTTGTTTAGCGGTCATTGGTTGCTGGGCAAACCAGTCGAACAAATTGTAATTAAGTTTCTCGCTGTCATAACCAAAATAAGCAGTTAATGAAGCATGCGGGTCACAGTCAAGCATCAGCACTCGATAGCCGCGAGCAGAGAGAATGCCTGCTAACGCTGCAACGGTGGTGGTTTTACCGACTCCGCCTTTTTGATTTGCTATGGTCCAAATTTTCAATTAACGCCTCAGTCTTGTTCTTACAATCTTGTTCTTACAATCTTGTTCTTAAAATCTAGTCTAGTCTATTTTAACTTTTCATTACTTTTGTGACTCATCCGTTGTTTCATTTTGTTCTTTTTGCGGCGAATCTTTGCCGCGAATTAAAATCCCGCCACCGGGTAATTTAATGATTTCAAACTCTGGTTCCTGTTCTTTTTGTATAACTGTTTGCACGCTCTGTGGTAAACGGTCGCCGTCATTTTGTTGCGCCTTATTATCACCTGTAGGCTTAATATCCTCTGCAACTCGCTGTTTTCGTGAAATAGCAATCACCACCCGGCGATTTTCACGGCGTCCTTCAATACTATTGTTATCGGCAATCGGTTGATATTCTCCATGTCCTTCGATGCTTAAACGATTGGGCTGTACATTAAGCTTTTGCAATTTACGTACCACTGCAACCCCACGAGCACTGGAAAGCTCCCAATTAGACGGAAATTTGATGGTGTCAATAGGGATATTGTCCGTATGTCCGTGAACAAGAATGATTTGGCTATTATTATTGAGATGCTTTGCAACTTCTTCCATGAGAGGTTCTGATTCAGAATTAAGCAAATCACTACCCGAGGGAAAGAGTAATGCGCTTTTTAATACGATGTTGATCCAATTGGCATCAGAATTAATTTCCGCCAGTTTCTGATCAATTAAATAGCCTAAACTGGCTTCTAAACCCTTTTGTAAATCTTTAAAAGCTTCACTTGTGGAAAAATTTTCGGAATCAAGTTGGCCATTTTCATCAGCCTCAGAAGCTAATTCTGGCTGTTCAATATCGTCGCCAGTGATTGGTTGTAAACTCTTACTCGGCTCGCCAATGGGAATTATATCCATACTTTTTTGTGGGGTAGAAAAAACGCCTTCCAGTGACTCGGAAAGTTCTTTATATTTACTGACATTGACTTGAGAAATAGAATACATCACCACAAAAAAAGCAAACAACAAAGTGATAAAATCGGCGTAGGAAAGTAACCACCGACCAACTTCCTGATCATCAACGTTAATATTGTTTCTAATTCGTCGCATAGTCTTTCCAGGCCTGTCATGATTCGGCGGTTAACAGGACTTTTAGTTAGTTGGCTGGTTTTATTTGCTAATATAACCTTCCAACCTTAATTCGATGACACGTGGATTCTCTCCCTCGGCAATGCAGGCGATCCCTTCCAGAATCATTTCCATATATTGTGACTTTTCCGAAATAACCGCTCGCAATTTATGATAAATAGGCAAGAAAAACAGGTTAGCAAAACCAACACCATAAATGGTTGCCACAAAAGCGGTAGCGATGCCCGCCCCAAGTAACTCGGGATTAGCTAAATTACCCATCACATGAATGAGTCCGAGTACTGCGCCAACGATGCCAATGGTCGGCGAGTAACCGCCGAGTGATTCGTAAACTCTGGAAGCGCCCAGTAAATCTTTAGAGGTTACATCTAACTCCACATAGAGTGCGCTTCGAATGGCATCAGGGTCATTTCCATCGACCAACATATTTAAGCCTTTTAAGATATAAGGATCCATTGATTGATCGATATTTTTTTCCAGCCCAAGAAGTCCTTCTCGTCGCGCTAGATGACTCCATGCGGTTACTTTTAAAACCCCTTCTTTCATCGGTTGAACTGGCGGTTTAAATACCCATGCCAGAATTTTCATCGCCCGGATAAAGGTTTTAAGATGGGTCTGCACCATCACCGCACCAAAGGATCCGCCAACAACAATCACAAAGGCCGCGGGATTAAGCAGTGCGTAAATGCTCCCCCCCTCAAGTATTTGGCCACCAAATATCGCAGCAACGGCAACCAGTAAACCAATAAATGTTAACCGGTCCATCAAACCTCCTTCATCAATGCGCTAGCAAACTGCTCAATGGCCAGCTCCCGCTCTGAAAGTCCCGCTCTGGAAACTGACATGGGCATACCATAAACCACACAGCTTGCCTCATTTTGCACCCAGATTTTCCCGCCATTTGCTTTAATAAGTTTACATCCCTCAGTGCCATCTGAGCCCATCCCAGTAAGTACCAATGCCAGCAAATTACTGCCAAATATTTTTGATGCCGAGCCAAAAGAAACATCCACACTCGGAGAAAATTGTAAGCGGGCGTCAGTCGGCCTTACTTTCAAACGAGCAGTTGCCGAGCGACCTTCAAAGATCATTTGCTTGCCTCCAGGAGCGATATACACATTACCTGGTTTTAACGGCATACCATCCTCTGCTTCTTTTACCTGTAATTGGCAAAGAGCATTTAATCTTGAAGCAAAAGCGCCGGTAAAAGTCCCTGGCATGTGTTGGGTAATAGTGATTGGGCAGGGGAAATTTGCCGGTAATGGCATCAAAAGTTTTTGCAAGGCGACGGGACCTCCGGTGGATGCCCCGATAGCGACTAATTGATATTTTTCAACTGCGGTACTGATTTTTGCTTTATAGGTTGGAAAAGGTTTACGCGGGGAGGCAACCCTCGTCCTTGGAAGTGTTCTGGCACCGCCTAATTCTCGGATTTTATCTTGCAGCTTATTAACCAAACCATCGCTATCATTGGACAATGACTCATAAGATTTTAATAAAAAATCCATTGCCCCGGCATCCAACGCATCTAAGGTTATTTTAGCATTATCATAAGTCAGTGAAGACAACATAAGCACTTTGGCATCACACACTTTAACAATCTGCTTAAGCGCAGTCACCCCATCCATCACTGGCATTTCAACATCTAAGGTGATCACATCTGGTTTAAGCAACGCCGCTTTATCGATTGCTTCTTTACCATTATTAGCAATGCCAACAACTTTTATGTCGGCCGCATTACTAAGAATAGATACCAGTCTACGACAAAAAAATTGGGAATCATCAACAATAAGAACTGTAATAGCCATTTATTGATACCTAAAAAGGGGAAGGAGTGCTCATATCTAGCTCACATAATGTTTTAATAAGCTGGGAATATCGAGGATCAGCGCAATTTTCCCATCACTGGTAATGGTCGCACCAGCCATTCCAGGTGTGCCTTGTAGCGACTTACCCAATGGCTTGATTACTACCTCTTCTTGTCCCACCAGCGAGTCAACCACAAAACCAACGGTTTGAGTGCCTATTTGAGCCAGCACCACATGCCCTTGACGTTCTCGTTTTTCACCCGAATAACCTCTGGCTAATATTTCACTCAGGAAAAATAGTGGTAATGCCTTTTCTCTCACCACGATCATCAATTGTCCGTCAACCGTATTGGTTTTGGTCAGGTCCAGATGAAATATTTCGTTTACCGCAGTTAATGGAAAGGCAAATGCTTGCTCTCTGATTTTTACCATTAAGGTTGGTAAAATAGCCAAAGTGAGCGGGACTTTGATTAATATTTTTGTGCCCTTACCAAGTTCTGACTCAATGTCTAAAGAGCCATTGAGTTGAGTAATCTTGGTCTTGACCACATCCATACCAACTCCTCGACCCGAAATATCAGATATTTCTTTTTTGGTCGAAAAACCTGCGTGAAAAATTAAATTGTAGCATTCTGTATTAGTTAAACGATCCGCATGATCTTTGTCCATTAACCCTTTTTCTACCGCGATCCCCCGCAAAACATTGGCGTCCATACCTTTACCATCATCTTCAATAATCAGCATGATATGATCGCCTTCTTGAGCCGCTGACAAGGTAATCGTTCCAGATCGGCTTTTACCGGCCTCCACTCTCTGGTCTGGCATTTCAACACCGTGATCAACTGAATTTCTCACCAGATGCACTAATGGATCGGCTAAAGCCTCAACCAGATTTTTATCCAGATCGGTATCTTCGCCAATCATTTTCAAAGTGATTTCTTTTTTCAAACTTCTGGCCAAGTCGCGCACAACCCGAGGAAAACGACCAAACACTTTTTTAATCGGTTGCATTCGGGTTTTCATCACCGCACCTTGCAGGTCACCAGTGACAATATCTAAATTAGCCACAGCTTTGGTCAAATCTTCATTATTTTCCATGGCGCCAGATACAGTCTTTAAGCGGTTTCTTGCCAGTACAAGTTCACCCACCATATTCATAATATCATCAAGACGCTTAGTATCCACACGCACGGTCGCTTCAGTAACGACAGCGGCTTTCTTTACTTTTGGCGCAGCGGGTTTAGCCGCTGGTTTTGGCGCTACAGCCTTACCCACAGGTGAGGATTTTTTTGCGCTAACGGCTTTAGATTTTGCTTTAGCTGGGGCTACTCGTTTAGCATTATTTTTCTCACTCGGTTGGCTGACTGCCACTGGTCCTTTGCCAGTTCCATGAAGTTCATCTAGCAGGGCTTCAAATTCACTGTCATCAATTAAATCACCATCAGCTGTGCTTTTCGATCTAGCCGTGACTGTGGAAGAAACTTTCGATTCTACCTGACCACTTTTGCCATGCAATTCATCTAGTAGCGCCTCGAATTCATCATCGGTAATATCACCATTTTCGGCAGATTTAGTTGAGGTTGAGATTGTACCGGGTGTTTGCTTTTCTGAAGGCTTGCCATCGCTCGCACTGTCCGGCCCACCTCCATTCAGTTCATCGAGTAAAGCTTCGAACTCATCATCGGTAATATCGCCACTTTCTGTTGTTGCTTTGGATGCCGTTTTATTTGCCGGTTTAACCTGATCATTTTTCACAGCAACGGGACCATCACCATGCAATTCATCGAGCAATGTTTCGAACTCATCATCGGTGATCTCTTCACTGGTTGCAGGGCTGGATTGAGCGGGCGCTCGCTGTTCAGTATTACCAGTATTTAAATCATCCAGTAAGTTATCAAACTCTTCATCGGTGATCTCTTCCTGGGCTTGCTCCTGTTGCACCTCATCAGCTGTTCCCAACGATACTTGCTCGGCTTCTCCTTCCGGTTTAGCATAGTTTCCCAAAATCTTTAAGAATTCTGGTGACGCATCTTGCGGTTGTTCACCCCCTCTAACCGCATCGAACATTTCATTGACAAGATCAAGTGACTGTAAAATATTGTCCATCAATTCTGCATCGGCGACTCGATCACCATTTCGCAGAATATCGAATATATTTTCAGTTATGTGACAAATATCGACCAAAGGTTTTAAGTTTAAAAATCCGGCCCCACCTTTCACCGTATGAAAACCACGGAAGATACCGTTTAACAGATCCATATCTTGCGGATCATTTTCCAAAGCAACCAATTGCTCAGACATTTCTTCAAGTATTTCACCGGCCTCAATTAAGAAGTCTTGCAGGATCTCTTCGTCTGCTTCAAATGACATTCAAGGCTCCCTTTAAAAACCCAAACTTGATAACAAATCATCCACTTCATCTTGTCCTTGAACAACATCATTCCGTTTTTCAATATTGACCACTGGCCCTTCGACTCCTTCTTTAGTCACCAATTCATCTTTGGCTTTATTATAGCCATCCATACTACCGAACATTTTGATTATGTGGACCATACTTTCCTCAACATCGTGTACTAAAGTGATCACCTGTCGGATTACCTGGCCGGTTAGATCCTGATAGTCTTGAGCCATCAAAACTTCATTGAGTTCGCCGTGTAATTTGTCAGCATCGTTTTTATTTTTTTGTAAGTGTTCTTCAATTTTTTTACATAGCTTTCTAAAATCACCAGGTTCCAATTGCCTGTCGTAAAGTCTCTTCCATTCAATTAATAATTCTTCCGCATCTTTAGCCATGGTATTGGATCGCTCTGTACAGCTTTCAACTTTGTCCATGGTTTTATTGGCAGCTTGTTCGGTTTTTTCAATCACATAATTCAAACGCTCTTTGGCATCCGGTATTTCATTGGCAGCCAAATCGGTAATTCTTGAGTCCATTTGAAAATTGGCTAAAGCTTCATGTAAACTACGAGTTAATTTTCCAATTTCAATAAACAACTCGTCATCTCCTTGTGAGGCAAATGAATCAATCATTTCCTGAGCATCTTCAATTTCATTATTTTCTAAGTGAGAGAGCAATGCACGGGTCTGGCTAATCGTTTCGCTCAATTTATCTTTATTTGATAATGTCATTATAAAATTCCTTTTTGAGCGAGCTTAACCGTCGATACGCTCAAATATTTTTTGTAGTTTTTCATCAAGGGTTGCGGCGGTAAAAGGTTTAACAATATACCCATTCACCCCTGCTTGTGCGGCCTCGATAATTTGTTCCCGCTT
>JAUUYO010000160.1 GCA_030590405.1 Kangiellaceae bacterium | reverse complement strand
CTGGGTGGCCGTTATTCGCCGGGTATTGATTTGACCTTTATCGTTCGTGACGTCAATTTTTATAATCAAAACTGGACAGGAAATACCGGACCGTTTCGGGTGAACGCTCAAAAGCTTAACTACTCTCAAGCGCAGAAAGATCAACCTTTTTTGCAAGTGGGCTACATTCCCCTGCGTACTGCAAAAGTTGAACCCGGCGACCTGTGTAAATTTATGTCATTGCCCTGGCATACTGATTACAACAGCTGCGCGACACATACGCCGGATCCTAATCCTGCCGAAAACAATACGCTTTACTGGTCCTGGCCCGCTCAACGACCGGTGAATATTTATCCAGCGGATAAGTGCCATTATGATGCTGAGAGTAAAACCTGGAATCTGGGTGGGCAACTATTTAGTATTCGCGGCGAAGAGGGCCACGGCACTCACAGCGACTATCCTCAACAAGAAGGTCGCTTCCAGTGTTATTTCGACTTTGTTCAAAGCTGGCACAAAGTTGGTTTTGTTATTCAAGGGGTACAGATACCGGCCGCTCAAGGCGAGCATTATGGTGCAGATAAATTTCTTGAAGTAGCAAGTTTATTTGATACCGATGGTGATGTGGTTCAACCTTGGCCAACGTCCGTTCTTCCCGGTTATGAAGCACCAAAAGACTGTGGGCCGGACAATACTTAACCGATGTTAGAAGCGTCACATCCGCCATTACCGAGTAATGACACCTCAGAGACTAGCTGCAAGCTTAAAAACATCGCCATCATTGGTGGTGGTCCCGCTGGTGCTGCCACCGCATTGTCTTTATTGAAAGCTGGTAAATACAATGTGCATGTATTTGACGCAAATCAGGGTGCAAAAATAAAAATCGGCGAAAGTATTCCGCCAGCGGCCAGTGCCATACTCAAACGTCTTGGGCAATCGAAGATATTGTCTGACGCAGATCATTTAGACTGTACAGGCAGTGTCTCCGTTTGGGGAGATAAAACACCAGGGCATAATGATTTTTGGCTGGTTCCAGTAGGAAAGGGATTTCATCTGGATCGATATCGATTCGACCAGCAAATGAAAACCGCGGCTGAGACTCTTGGTGCCCGTTGGTTTGAAGGTTGGCAATTACGTTCAGTCGCTCGCCGGAATACTGGTTTTAAATTGCAGTTTCATCTGGTAAATGGCAGCCAGCGGCAGCTACATTTTGATTTTGTGGTCGATGCCAGTGGTCAGGCAGCGAGCTTTGCCAGAAAGTTGGGAGTGGTAAGAAATGTCTTTGATGAAGTGCTTTGCCTGTGCGCCATTTTTTCCTTACCAAAAAATTCTAACATGACAAATCGTAGCCTGGTCGAAGCGGTCGATAATGGTTGGTGGTATGCGGCTCGTCTACCCGGTGAACGAGTGATTATTAGCCTCACCAGTGATGTGGAAATCATCAAAGCGAAAGGATTAAAAGATCCGCAAAAGTGGAATGATGAGCTACTTAAAAGCCAATTTATAAAAAAACAATTACCCTCAAAAGTGTTGCAACAATTGCCTGAGCTGCAAGTAAAGGTTGCCAGATCGTCAATTCTCTCCGGTGTTATGGGGGAAGATTGGTTGGCTGTGGGGGACGCCGCTTGCAGTTATGATCCACTGACATCGGCAGGCATTACCAAAGCGCTGATGCACGGTGAGCTGGCGGGAGTTGCGATTGACCGAGCTTGGCAGAGCAAACATCGTCGGACAATTGTTGATTATCAAACTAAAGTCTTTGAACAGTTTAACCAGTACGTATCGCTACGCAATCAATTATATCGAGCAGAAACCCGTTTTCATAAACAGCCATTCTGGAAAAATCGTCTTTTTTTGCAAGGATAACGTTTGTCTGATAGACAGTGAGTGGGCTGGGCTTGGTTCGGAGCAATCGGCACTAAATTGTGTTATAACTAATATCACTTAAGTTGTAAAATTTGATTTACGGACTGACAATATAGATGATTTTTAATGAAGGAGTTTAAATGAAAATGTGGATATTCATTGACCATGTCAGTAAACAGGTTTCTTTACAATTGATGGACGAAAATGGCTTATCTGAATTACCGGTAGTCAATGAATCACATGTGTTTGTCGGTGTGGTCGAGCGGAATAAAATTACTAGCAGCATTGTGGCTCAATTAGTATCATCCGCCGATAAATAAAATGAGCCAGGTATAAAATTCGATTTTAGTTGTTAAATATGAGTTCCTACATCTAATTACTATCAGTAACATTTCCCTTCTTATTGCCCTCTAATTGAAGCATTCTTCATACAGAGGCGCCATCAGCAAGCGCAAATACTCTCTTGACTAAGACCGCTTTAGAGGACGTTTGTGTCTTGATTTTTTTGCCTGATTCACCCATGCTTACATCAACCCAATGTTACCCAAGAGATCCTGCGAATTTTCATGCAATCTAATCTACAAAATGTGGTTGAAACTCTCAATAGAATTATTCTTGGCAAGCCAGGACAAATCAAACTGGCCATTGTTTGTCTGTTGGCAAAAGGTCATCTGTTAATCGAAGATTTACCCGGTATGGGAAAGACTACGCTAGCCCATGCTTTAGCCAGGGTGCTGGGGTTGGACTTCCAACGCATACAGTTCACTAGTGATTTACTGCCTGGTGATATCATAGGATCGGCTATTTACCGAAGAAGTGATGAGACTTTTAAATTTCACGAAGGGCCTATTTTTACTCAGGTTATTTTAGCCGATGAAGTCAACCGGGCGACTCCCAAATCGCAAAGCGCCTTGCTTGAAGCCATGGAAGAATATCAGGTAACTGTCGACGGCGTAAGCCGTAAGCTACCGAAGCCCTTTTTTGTTATCGCTACACAAAACCCCTTCCATCAAATCGGCACCTATCCGCTGCCGGAATCTCAGCTGGACCGTTTTTTGATCAGGATCTCGCTCGGTTATCCGGCAAGAGAAGTTGAGCGACAGTTATTTAGCGGCCAGGATTCAAGAAAGTTAATCGAAAATCTTAAGCCTGTTTTAGATGCTCAATCATTAATTTTAATGCAGAATGCGGTTGATAAGGTCAGCGTGACTGATACATTGTATGAATATTTACAGGATTTGGTTGCAGCAACCAGGCAAAGTAATCAGTGGTCACATGGACTATCCCCGCGTGGGGGATTAGCGCTTTTAAGAGCGGCTAAATCCTGGGCCGTACTAGAGCAACGGGATTATGTTCTTCCCGAAGATATTCAAGCGGTGTGGCTGGCGGTAACCGAGCATCGTCTAATGAGTCAATCAAGTTCGAGTTCTTCGATTGATAATCCAGTGGCTAATATTTTAAAAAATACAGTGATCCCCCGATGAGGCAACGAGCAAACGGTAAGGTATCGCCAGTATCGTGAAAAAGAGTCTGCTCAAAGCAAAAGTGAGGCAGTTTTTTGGCAATCGCATGCCGATTGCTGATACGGTCAAATTACAACAAAAATCCACTTACATCTTGCCGACCAGTGCGGGGTTTTTGTTGGTCGGTATTATTTTATTGATGATGATCGCCGCCACCAATTATCAAAATAATCTGGCGTTTCTGCTGACATTTTTAATCTTGAGTCTTGGTCTGGTGAGTATTTTATTTACTTTTAAGAATCTGCAAGGGCTTATTTTTAAAATTGGCATAGTCGAAAGTGTTTTTGCCGCTCAGATGTTGCAGGTCAATATCCATTTATCTAGCCAGTCCAAACAAAACCATTTTACCATTGGTACAGGTCTTTCGGCCTCATCGGTTTATTTTACCGATGTTGTAAGGGATCAAGACAACCAAATTATTATACCGATCCCATCGCAACATCGAGGTTGGTTTAAGTTGCCGAGAATTATGGCAACCAGTAGTTTTCCTTTTGGTTTACTCAAAGTCTGGACCTGGTTTCAGTTTGCATCACCGGTTTTGATCTATCCGAAACCGGTTGAACCACCGGTTAAGGCCGAGCAGGGCGGTTATGATGATGAAGAAGAGGGGGCAACCAAAGTATCTGGAAGTGATGACCTTTATGGGTTAAAAACCTATCAGGCAGGTGACCCGATTTCTCGAATTGACTGGAAAGCTTTGGCAAGAGAGCGAGGGCTTTTTAGTAAAGAATTTGTTGCTTATCAAAGTCAGGATCTGGTATTTGATTGGAGCGATTTTCCAACGGCGGAAAAAGAACTCAGGCTAAGTTATTTATGCTATCTGGTGGTTGAAGCAAGTCAGTGTCATTACGAGTATTCTCTTCGTCTGCCTGAAAACTACATCGGAAAAGATAGTGGCGAGCAACACAAAAAAAAATGCCTGGAAGCTTTGGCGTTGTTTGATTTTGAGAAAAAATCTGAGGCTAGGGAGTCTTGAGTATGTCGGAGCAGATCTCTCTCGGCGACTACAATGCCCGCAAAATAGAGCTGTTGCCAATATTGACAGCGCAACAATTAGTATTGTTACCGCTGTATTTCTTTATTCCGATCTGGATAACTTTGCTTAACCTGATTATTGTGTCAGCGGTCTATTTAACCGATGTGCGACAAAAGTTTTCGGTTCATCCGCGAATTAAAAACATCATTACCTTGCTGGCGGTTGCAGGCATTTTATTTTCCTTTCACAAGCTAACCGGACGGGATGCCGGGGTTGC
Organism: Kangiellaceae bacterium; assembly: GCA_030590405.1. Taxonomy (GTDB): domain Bacteria; phylum Pseudomonadota; class Gammaproteobacteria; order Enterobacterales; family Kangiellaceae. Next base: position 3,389 of record JAUUYO010000160.1, on the reverse strand, counting down.
ACTTATTGCGACTATGTATGGCTTGAAAATTATGGAAATAAAAGCGCAACGTGACGTCTATATCTTGATGTTGTTGGGATTTTTTATTTTACTGGCTGGTTTCTTGTTTGACCAGTCGCCATGGATTGCTGTTTATCAATTTATTCCGGTCGCCGCGATATTAAATGCTTTGATTTCGATTCATTCACTGTCCCGCTCAGCAGAGTCCTGTGCTGGAACATTCAAACCGGCTGGCAGTTCACATTCGATCCTGCATTATTCTTTTAAAGCCACTATACACCAGTTGTTGAAGTATCTGGCACTATCCATTCCATTGATGATCATATTATTTGTTTTTTTCCCACGTTTAGCCGGACCGATTTGGCGAATGCCTGGCGGGGCGAGCGCTACGAGTGGCATATCTGACACCATGAGCCCCGGTGACATTAGTAGTTTGCAATTGTTCGATAAGATTGCGTTTAGAGTCAAGTTTAACGGTGATACTCCCAACGGAGCCAATCTGTATTGGCGGACTTTGGTTTTAGATGAGTTTGATGGGTTGACCTGGTCCCGTGAGAAAATAAAAAAAGAACAAGGAATAGTGACTTTTGTTCAATCGAATAAAACCAGCGGGGCTAATGATAACTACGATAAAGCCAGTGGTTTTTACCGTTATGACATTTCTCTTGAAAAAACCAGTCAGCGATGGCTGACGTTTTTGGACAGGCCGATAGATATTCCAAAGCGGGCTAGATTATTTTCAGATTACTCAGTGCAAACCAACCATCGTTTGCTGGATCGTACCCGCTATAAGGCAGAGTCACAGGTTGGGTTACGGTTAGACGGCCAATTATCGTTATCTCAGCGAGAAAAAAATACCCAGCTACCCGAAGGTGGCAATCCTCACTCAATCGCCTGGGCAAAACAACAAAGACAATTATATCCGACTGATAAAGCGTTTATTGAAGCGCTACTACTAAAAATTAACCAACAGGAATATTTCTATACTTTATCGCCGCCAATTATGCAAAGAGATACGGTGGACAGTTTCTGGTTTGATGAACAAAAAGGCTTTTGTGAACATTATGCCGGGGCGCTGGTCTTTTTGGCTCGCGCTGCCAATGTGCCTGCCAGAGTGGTCATTGGTTATCAGGGGGCTGAAAAGAACCCTCTGTCTGATTACTGGATTGTGCGATACGCCAATGCCCACGCCTGGACCGAAATCTGGTTTGAAAATGAAGGTTGGGTGCGCGTTGATCCAACTGCTGCGATCGCGCCGCATCGAATAGAAAAGCAATTGCAACAAGATTATAGCCAAAGAGATAGTCTATTTGGAGATTTTGGATTTGATGCGGTTGAGCTTGATGATATCGGGTGGCTCAAACAATTTGAATACTGGATGGATCAGGCTAATACCGGGTGGAACGAGTGGATATTGGATTATAACCAGGATAGCCAGAGAAAACTATTTGATGGATTGGGACTTAAAAACTTGACCGGTCAACAGGTTGCGATTTTGATGATTGGCATGTTGGCCGCTTTTCTTACTCTGATCAGTGTTCGATGGATGAGAGATAAACAATCGCTTGATCCGGTTCAGGCGAGCTTGCAATTACTGCTAAAAAAGTTAAGTAAGCATGGCATCGAATTGCAGGATAACCAGGGGGTTAACGCTTTAATTGGGGATATTCAGCAAAAACAACACCATAAACCGACAATTGAGACACGTTCAATCACCCAATTGATCAGGATCTTGAAACTCTATTCATTTTTACGCTATCAGCGACAGGAAATTACTCAAAAGCAACAAAACTACTTTCGCCAACAGGTAAAGAGCCTTAGAATCCGGTCTTACAAAAATGACCGGGGCCATATAAGACCCTGGCTGAATTAAGAAGAAAACATGCCAATACAACAATTATTAGCCCCTATTAATGAATTTTTAGCTTGCGAAACACCCGATGAGTGGGTTGATGTAGCGTTGGAAAACCAACGGATCCTGTTGATTGATCATTGTAATTGCGAGAAAAAAGCGGCCAATACCGCCATTAGCCTTATTTTCAAATACAGCGAACGACATTCGTTATTAATGAAAATGTCAAAACTTGCGCGCGAAGAACTGCGTCATTTTGAGCAAGTTTTGCAAATTATGAAACGACGAAATATCGAATACACCCCCTTATCTGCATCGCGCTACGCAGCAAAACTATTTAAGCATTCGCGTAAAGATGAGCCTGGTTCTCTGGTTGATCGGTTAATCGTTGGTGCCTATATCGAAGCACGTTCCTGTGAGCGCTTCGCGAAAATCGCGCCATTGCTCGATAATGAGCTGCATAAATTCTATTTATCCTTATTGAAATCGGAATCTCGTCATTTTTCGGACTATTTGAAGCTGGCCGCTGACTATTCAGATGAAGATATTGGAGAGAGAGTCAGGTTTTTCTCTGAAGTTGAGGTGAATTTAATTACTTCCAAAGATAAGGAATTTCGATTTCACAGTGGTGTTCCCGCTTAGGTTAACCTTAGCTCGAGATGGCTGTTCTTATTCCGGGTTGAGGTTAGTCAGGGTTTTCAATGAGCTTTTAGGCCAAAGAATCGCCAGCATAATTGATTGAACCTTGCCTGTTTATCTCTGTCATATAAAAACAAGTTGGCAGGGCATAATCAGTTGGCAGGACATAATCATTATTTCGCACTTACGCTATTTACCGTGGATAGACAAGACTTTTACTTGAGTTGTTTGGTTGCGATCAGTAATATAGCGCACTTCGTGAGCATCGAGTGAAATCGCGTTATTTTTAGCTTAGGTCGATAATTTTTAACACAGACCAATTATAACCAGAGAGTTCTATGGCATCCAATCATCGACTATTTCAAGGTAGCATAGTCGCATTAGTCACACCGATGAAGGAAAGTGGCGAAATCGACTATACCGGATTGTGTCGTTTGATCGATTGGCATATCGAGTGTGGCAGCAGCGCACTAGTGATTATGGGAACCACCGGTGAATCTGCGACCGTTACCGAGCAAGAGCATTTTAAGGTTGTTGAGACAGCGATTGCACATAGCGACAGAAGAATACCAATCATCGTTGGTTGTAGTTCACCTGCAACACAAAAGGCGGTTGAATTGGCAACAGTTTTGAACAGGCTTAACCCGGACGCTTTTTTATGTGTCACACCTTATTATGTAAAGGCGCTTCAAGAAGGTCTGTATCGTCACTTTAGCGAGCTAGCTGGTGCTTGTCATTCACCGGTTTTGTTATACAACGTGCCTGGTCGTACTGCCTGTGATTTGGAAAATGAAACTGTAATAAAGTTGGCAAATAATAATAACATTGTTGGCATTAAAGATGCCGTCGGTGATATTCAGCGCTCAAAAGAGCTCATTGATAACCTCGGCGATGACTT
>JAUUYO010000244.1 GCA_030590405.1 Kangiellaceae bacterium | reverse complement strand
GAAAACCTCAGCGAAGAAAAAATTGACCAGATCCTTTCAGATATCGCGGCAAAAGAGTTGCCTGCCAAGGAGGGAGAATAATGGCCAACGAAGTTTGTTTTAGAACCTTGCATCTGGAAACTCCCTGGTCATTGGAAGCTTACGAAAGTGTCGGCGGTTATTCCAGTTTGCGAAAAATTATTGACGGTAAACTGGATCATGAAAAAATTATTGACGAGCTAAAACTCTCGGCTCTTAGAGGTCGTGGCGGCGCAGGATTTCCCACCGGATTAAAGTGGAGTTTTATGCCGCGTAATATGCCAGGACAAAAATATGTGGTTTGTAATTCTGATGAAGGCGAGCCGGGCACCTTTAAAGATCGGGATATTTTACGTTATAACCCTCACCAATTGATCGAAGGCATGGTGATCGCGGGATTTGTGATGAATGCCACAGTCGGTTATAACTATTTGCGCGGCGAATTTTTTGAGCCTTTTGACCGAATGGAACAAGCTCTGGCTGAGGCCAGAAAAATGAATCTTGTCGGTGACAATATTTTAGGCTCAGATTTTTGTTTTGAACTACATAATCATTTAGGTGGTGGCGCTTATATTTGCGGCGAAGAAACCGCACTGATTGAATCGATTGAAGGTAAAAAAGGCCAGCCAAGATTTAAACCGCCTTTTCCAGCCAATTATGGTGTATTTGGACGACCGACAAATGTTAACAATACCGAAAGCTATGCTTCGGTTCCGGCTATTTTAGAAAATGGCGGTCAGTGGTTTTTAGAACTGGGCAAACCGAATAACGGTGGCACAAAAATATTTTCTGTTTCTGGACATGTGAATACCCCCGGAAATTTTGAAGTTAATCTGGGCACGCCATTTAAAGATTTATTAGAAACTGCTGGCGGCGTTTTAAGCGGCAACAAGTTGAAAGCGGTGATCCCTGGCGGATCATCTTCGCCGATATTACCGGCGGATGTGATGATGGATATCACCATGGATTACGACGCTATTGGTAAAGCTGGTTCAATGCTAGGTTCCGGCGCAGTGATCGTTTTAGATGAATCAACCTGTATTGTCGAGTTAGCCGCGCGCACCGCGCATTTTTATTATGAAGAATCCTGTGGGCAATGCTCACCCTGCCGAGAAGGCACTGGCTGGATGTCCAGAGTGATCCATCGGATCCATAAAGGTGAAGGTCAATCTGGTGATTTAGAAAATCTTGATCGAGTAGCGGGCAATATCATGGGGCGTACTATTTGTGCGCTTGGCGATGCGGCTGCGATGCCAATTAAAGGTTTTTTGAAAGAATTTCGGCATGAATTTGAATACATGATTGAACATAAAAGAAGTATGGTGAAAAGTTAATAAGCAGAAACGAGGAGTCGTCTTTGGCTCTGTAGCCAGGTAAAGAATAGGTAAAGACAGGAAAGAATGGGCAAAGTAACTGTAGAAATAGATGGTAAAAAATTGGTCGCCGATGTTGGCTCAATGATTATTGAGGTGGCGGACGAAGCGAATATTACTATTCCAAGATTTTGTTACCACAAAAAATTATCCGTCGCTGCGAACTGTCGCATGTGTATGGTTGATGTGGCCAGTCTGCCCAAGGCTGTACCTGCCTGTGCAACCCCGGTTGCCGACGGCATGGTGATCCAAACCCAATCGGCCAGAGCGATCGAAGCGCAAAAATCGGTAATGGAATTTTTGCTGATCAACCATCCGCTCGATTGTCCGGTATGTGATCAGGGCGGCGAGTGTGAATTACAGGATCTTTCCATCGGTTATGGTGAAGATGTTAGCCGTTATGTCGAAGGCAAACGGGTGGTTAAAAATAAAAATTTAGGACCGCTGATCTCCACCGATATGACTCGTTGTATCCATTGCACCCGTTGTGTTCGTTTTGGGCAGTAAGTGTTCGGTATTCGAGAAATGGGAGCGACCGGTCGCGGTGAACACCTTGAGATCGGTACATATATCGAAGCGACGATGGACTCAGAAGTTTCGGCTAACATCATTGATTTGTGCCCGGTCGGCGCGTTGACCGCCAAACCTTCCCGGTATAAAGCCAGGGCTTGGGAATTACGCCAATCAGCGTCCATTGCAGCGCACGATTGTTTGGGATCGAATGTCAATGTTCACCATCGTCGCGGCGAAATTATTCGGGTCGTTCCAAGAGAAAACGAATCTATCAATGAAGTCTGGTTATCCGATAGAGATCGATTTTCTTATCAGGCTTTAACCGAAGGGAAACGATTACTTAAACCAAGAATTAAAAAAGATGGCCAATGGCAAGAATGTGATTGGCAGACCGCATTAAATTTTGCGGTGACCGAAATGAAGCGGATTATCGGCGCGTCAAAAGGAGAAAGCTTTGGTGCCATCATGGGTAATAACTCAACCCTGGAAGAAAGCTTTCTTGCGCAACGATTATTGCGTGGCATGGGGTGTAATAATATCGATTTTAGAACTCGTCGCAGAGATTATTCCGCGGATGATAAAGGTAACGTACGTTCCGGTTTCAATTTCCCACTGCAAGATTTAACTCACATGGATGCTACTTTATTGATCGCTGGCGATATTCGCCACGAGCAGCCGCTAGCCACTTTAAGAGTCAGAAAGTCGACGGGGTTTGGTAAAGTCATGGCGATCAATCCTTTTGACGGTGAATACAATTTTCGCTTAACCCACGAAATTCAACCAGAACCGCATCTGTTAGCGCAAGAATTTGCCAGTGTGTTGGCTGCTGCGGTAGCAGAAAATCCTGAGGCGTTAAGTGCTGAAGCCAAAGAATGGTTAAAGTCCGTTGGCTTTGAAAAAATTCATTCAGAGATCGTTAAAAAATTAACCTCAGGTGAGCAAAGTTGCATTGTTCTTGGTGTTTATGTGCAAGAACATCCACAGGCAGAAATGATTAATTGGCTAGCCGAACAAGTCGCTAAAATTACCGATTCCAGGTGGGGTTATATGACTCAGGGATGCAACGCCGCAGGTAATAAACTCGCTGGCGCGGTGCCTTATCAATCAGCAGTGGGCGGTCGAGCGACGCCTGGCAAAAATGCCAAACAAATGTTGACCGGGGGACTCAAGGGATACTTAATTCACAACTGTGAGCCGGATGTTGAAAGCTTATGGGCCGATGAAGCATTACAGAGTTTTCAAAATGCTGAATGTGTGGTCGCATTATCCTCTTACGCCGATGGTCGAATCAGCGAATATGCCACGGTAATGTTACCGATTGCTGGAAATTACGAAACCTCAGGTACCTATATTAATATAGAGGGGCGGTGGCAATCTTTTGCGGCGGCAGTTGCGGCACCAGGTGAGGTTCGTCCGGCCTGGAAGATTTTAAGAGTGTTGGGTAATCTATTAGATTTGAATGGTTTCGAGTACGAATCTTCGGTTCAGATCCGTGACGAGTTAAAAGAGCGGCATGATATTTCGGGTGATAAAAAAGTTTCACGAAAAATCCCCAAAGCAATATGTGCGGCAAACCAAGATGAAATTAAACGAGATTCTTTAGGTTTATATATGGTGGACCCTATGGTTCGCCGTGCAAAAGCTTTGCAGCAAACGCCTAAAGCATCGACTCATCCGATTAGTATTTCGAGGGTCAAAACATGAATGAAATCGGGGTTGGCGGAATAGATTTAATCGAATGGGGGATGACCTTATTCTGGATCTTGTTTAAAATCATTTTTATTATATTGCCGCTTGTTTTAGCTGTTGCCTACGCTACTTATGCGGAGCGAAAATTGATCGGTTATATGCAAATGCGACTTGGGCCAAATCGAGTGGGTCCTAAAGGGTGGTTACAACCGATTGCCGATACCGTCAAATTGATCATGAAAGAAATCGTGGTGCCGCAAGGTTCCAGTAAAGTGTTATTTGTGATCGCGCCCATCTTATTTATCGGACCATCCTTTGCCGCATGGGCGGTTATTCCTTTTGATGCAGGATTGGTATTGGCCGATATTAATGTGGGTCTATTATATATTTTAGCCATGACCTCGATTGGCGTTTATGGGGTGATTATTGCAGGTTGGGCGTCTAATTCCAAATATGCCTTTTTGGGCGCGATGCGTTCCGCAGCGCAAATTGTATCCTATGAACTGGCAATGGGATTTGCTTTGGTGGGCGTTTTAATGTGCGCGCAATCCACCAATCTGGGCGATATTGTGATGTCCCAGTCTGGCGGCGTTTCTCATTGGTTTTTCATTCCTCTGTTTCCTTTATTAGTAGTGTATTGGATTTCTGGCGTCGCCGAAACCAATCGAGCCCCCTTTGACATGGCCGAAGGTGAATCAGAAATTGTGGCAGGATTCCATGTTGAGTATGGCGGTATGGCTTTTTCATTATTCTTTTTGGCTGAATACGCCAATATGATTTTGGTGTCGTTTTTGACCGCGCTCATGTTTTTTGGCGGATGGTTATCCCCCTTTGAAGGATGGGGCGTTGTAGGCGAAATGACTGCCTGGATCCCCGGCACTTTATGGTTATTAATAAAAGCTTCGTTCTTTTTGTTTATGTTATTTTGGTTACGCGCGACTTTTCCAAGATTTCGTTATGATCAGGTTATGCGCTTAGGATGGAAGATTTTTATTCCGGTCACTTTAGTTTGGTTACCAGTGGTGGCTATTTTTATAAAATTGGAATGGTTTTATTTTTAAACAGATTTAGAATTTCTGTTATTTACTTTGTTGGAAACTGAACGTTTTACGAAGATTGGTTTATGAAAAAAAGCATCAAACAATTTATTAATAGTTTTCTGTTGATTGAGTTACTCAAGGGCTTAATGGTG
>JAUUYO010000073.1 GCA_030590405.1 Kangiellaceae bacterium | reverse complement strand
CATCTCGAACTCAGAAGTGAAAACGTTCAGCGCCGATGATAGTGTGGGGTTTCCCCATGTGAAAGTAGGTCATTGCCAGGCTCTTATTACTTAAAAGGCCCGTCCATTTGGATGGGCCTTTTTTTTGGATTTTTTTAGGGGATTGATTTGTAGCAAAAACTACTACTCATCAATCCCAACGATAATCTAAAATCAGATAGTTAATGCAAGCTACATCCATCTTAAGCGAGCGAGTCTTTTTCTTGAAGCAATCAAATTACTCTTCTCCATTGGACTTTAGGTATTTTTGAGTCGTACAATAAGCCAATCACTAGTAATGGAGCAGTTAATGTTCAACGAGTCACCTCAAATTAAATTCATGTCGTTACTATTTATATACATATTAAGCCTTTCCGCTTGTAGCGATAATGATGGCCTTATTGTCGAAAAGCCATTAAGGCCGGTGCGTACAATCATCATTGAAATTCCCGAGTCAGGACGCGTTATGGAATATACTGCAGTAGTAGATGCGTCGCAAAAGGCAGACTTATCCTTTAAGGTTTCTGGCGAGATAGTTGAGTTATTAGTCAAACAAGGTGATGAAGTGAAAAAGGGCCAGGTATTGGCAAAATTGAATGACAAAGATATCAAACTAAAGTTGGCAGAAGCACAATCTTACTTTGATAAAGCCAAAGCAGATTATGACAGAGGGGTTAATCTGGTTGAAAGAAAAGTGATTTCCAAATCAGATTTCGATAACTTAACCTCACTTTATGCTACCGGAAGTACCCAACTGGAAAGCGCTAAAAATAATTTAGAATACACCAATTTGATTGCTTCATTTAACGGTGTGATTGCCAAAAAATATACCGAAAATTTTCAGGAAGTGAGCGCTAAACAATCGATCTTTGCATTGCACAATATTGAGAAAGTTCACTTAATCATCGACGTGCCAGAAAGTGTGATCATTCAAATCCCGAGAAATGATACCAGTCGAAAAACCGTGGTGCTTTTTGATGAAATTCCAGGACAGGAATTTCCTGCACAATTTAAAGAAGTCTCCTTACAAGCCGACGAAGTCACTAAGACCTATGAAGTGACCTTTATTATGGATAATCCAGTCAATCATACTATTTTGCCCGGTATGTCTGCGATCCTTCGTGGAACTCAAAGATTAAACAACGCCGATCTGGAGAAACGATTTTACTTACCTAGCAATAGCGTTCTCAAAGATTCAGATGGAAACTATGTTTTCATCGTTGAATCTATCGGCGAAGGAAAAGGGAAAATCGTCAAGTTATCCGTTCAGATCGGTGAAATAACCTCTCAGGGGATCGAAGTTTTTTCAGGTGTCTCCAGCGGTCAATATTTGGTGACAGCAGGCGTCAGTAAAATATCCGACGGTATGACTGTTAAATTTAACTAGGAGCAAGCGGTGAATATTACTCGGTTTGCTATAACCAACAATCGTACCTCGTTTGTTCTTTTATTCGTGATCCTTCTGGCAGGCATCAGCGCTTACAAAAGTATGCCCAAGGATTACGATCCCGGTTTTATTATTCGTACTGCTCAGGTGATTACTTATTTTCCCGGCGCTAGTCCCGCTCGGGTTGAATTGCTGGTTAGCGATAAACTTGAGAAAGCCATCCAGGAAATTCCCGAATTAGATTTTGTAAAAAGTGAATCACGAACCGGAATTTCCATCGTTAGCGCCAATATTAAAGAGCGCTATAAAAAGATGCGACCTATCTGGGACAATCTGAGGCGAAAAATCGGCTCAATCGAAAGTGAATTACCCAGCGAAGTGCAAAAACCGATCATCAATGATGAATTTGGTGATGTGTTTGGAATTGTTTTAGGAGTGACTGCGGAAGGTTTTAACTACCGTGAACTAAAGGATATTACGGACCAGGTGAAAGATGAGCTATTGCGTTTACCCGAAGTTGGTAAGGTTGATATTTTTGGCGATCAGGAAGAGCGAGTTTTTATTGAATACAATAATGCAAGGCTCTCGGAGCTTGGACTATCGCCTTCTCAATTGAGTGAACAACTTGCCAGCCGCAATATAGTTATTCCTGGTGGTAGCATCGATCTGGCCAATGAAAAAATATCATTAGAGCCCACCGGTAATTTTGAATCAGTGGCTGAAATCGCTAAAACCATCGTGCAAATCCCCGGTAGTGACCGAGTACTTTACCTGAATGAAATCGCAGAAGTTTCTCGAGGTTATGTGGACCCGCTTAAATCGAAGCTTAAAATTACTGGCGAAGACGGACTCAGTATTGCGATCTCTATGCGTCAAGGCGGTAATAATATTTTGTTGGGTGAACAAGTTGAACAAACGGTTAATCGATTGACTGGTGTTTATCCAATTGGCGTTGAGTTTTCTTCTTTGTCTTTTATGCCCAAAGAAGTTTCTGAGAAGGTTGATGATTTTATTATTAATCTCATTCAGGCAATTATTATCGTAACCTTGGTCATGTTGTTTAGTTTGGGCTTTCGTACTGGTATTATCGTTGCGGCACTGATCCCGGCGAGTATGGTATTTGCTATTTTAATTATGTCTGTTTTTGATATTGGTATCGATCAGATCTCGCTCGCAGCATTAATTATTTCGCTCGGTATGTTGGTGGATAATGGCATTGTTATGTCCGAAAGTATTATGGTACAAATTTCAGAAGGCAAAAAGCCGATCAACGCGGCGATCGACTCTGCGAATGAATTAAAAATCCCTTTGTTAGTTTCTTCATTGACCACAGCGGCGGCATTTTTGCCGATTTTTCTGGCAGAATCTGCGACCGGTGAATACACAGCTTCGTTATTTAAGGTTGTGACGATTACCTTACTTTGCTCCTGGATTTTATCCATGACCATCATACCTATGCTTTGTGTTTACTTTTTAAAAGTCAAAATCACCAAGAAAAATTTCGACACGCCTTTTTATATTCACTACAAAATGCTTTTATATCGACTGCTTAAATATCGCTGGAGTACCATTGTTGCCACCAGTTTAGTTTTTGGCTTGGCGATAGCAGGATTGCAGTTGGTTCCAAAATTATTTTTCCCTCCTTCGGATAGAAGTTATTTTAAGCTGGAACTCGAACTGCCCGTTGGTACAACCATCGAAGCGACTGAAACAATGACTAAAAAGGTGGAGTTTTTTTTACAACATGAATTAGGCGTCGATGAAAAGAAGATCACAGGAGTAACTAATTGGGTCACTTATATCGGCAGTGGTGGTCCCAGATTTTTGCTGACCCATAATCCTAAACCCACCAGTTCAAATTATGCGCTCATGGTGATCAATGTTTCTTCCTATAAAATCATTGATGAAATAATGCAAAAAATAGAGGCTTATACTTTCAGTCATTTCCCTGATCTGCTGGTCAAACTTAGAAAGATTGAAAACGGTTCGCCGATTGCTAACCCGGTCGAAGTGCGCCTTAGCGGTGGTGAGTCGACCGAGCTATTTAAAATCGCCAATTCAATTAAGGCAAAAATGCATGAGGTGCAAGGGCTTAAAGCGATCAGCGATAATTGGGGGATGCCAATTAAAAAGTTGCTGATTGAAATCAATCAAATTCGCGCACGTCGCTCCGGTGTTTCAAGTAAAGATATTGCCATTTCACTTAAGACCGGCTTATCAGGTTTAGAGCTTACCCAATATCGAGAAGGCGATAGTGTGATCCCAGTGATCATGCGTACAGTGGCGAATGATCGCAAAGATTTAAGTAAATTAGAATCGTTATCAGTCTATTCGCAAGCTAACGGAACTTCGGTTCCGTTAAAACAAGTAGCTGATATTAAGGTGGTCTGGGAGCCAGCAAAAATTCTACGAAGAAACCGTGCAAAAACCGTAACGATTGGCGCTCAAATCGATCCATCTATCACCGCCAGTGACGCATTTAAGCAACTTAAAGTCTGGTTAGATAAACAAAAAGCCAGCTGGCCTTTTGGCTACAGCTATGAGTTTGGTGGAGAAGCCGAATCTTCCGGCAAGGCGAATAAATCAATTGCGGATAAATTACCTATCGCGGTATTTATTATTGTGCTTTTATTGGTCGGGCAATTTAACTCGATTAGAAAATCAATTATTGTCCTGACTACCATTCCCTTAGGGATTATCGGTGTGGTTTTTGGTTTATTGGCTGGTCAATCGTTTTTTGGATTTATGTCCTTACTTGGGCTTATTTCTTTAGCCGGTATTGTGATTAACAATGCCATCGTTTTGCTCGAACGAATAAAAATAGAATTGGCGGTCGAAGGGGTTTTAGCGAGTAATGCGATTGTCGATGCCTGCCAAAAGAGGCTCAGGCCGATTTTACTCACTACGGCGACCACCATTGCTGGATTAGTGCCTTTATATTTGGGCGGCGGTGAAATGTGGGAGCCGATGGCACTTGCGATAATGGGTGGGTTATTATTTTCTACAGTTCTCACATTAGGGGTTGTGCCAGTGATTTATTCACTGTTTTTTGGGATCAAACTGGAACGTGAGTAACTAACTATGCGATTAATGACATTTTTTTTAAAGACGTTTTTTTTAAAGATATTTTTTCTAACAATATTCTTTTTCATATTGCTTTCGGCTTGCAGTCAAAATACCAGTCTGGCGAAAAATACCAGCCTGGCGAAAAAAAATTCGTCTTGCTCTAAGGTGCAATTGCAAGTATTAGGTGCTGGTGGTCCAGAGATTAACGATGGGCTGGCGTCTGCATCATTTTTGATCTGGGTTGATGGCAAAGCCAAGGTGATGATCGATGCTGGCGGTGGAAGTAGTTTTAATTTTGAACAATCTGGCGCAGATTTTAATCATATTCAAGCGATTTTACTCACTCACTTACACGTCGATCATTCTGCTGCTCTACCTGTTTATATCAAAGCGGGTTACTTCACCGGGAGAGAGCAAGCTCTGCCAATTTTCGGCCCTGATGAAGGTGGTAATTTCCCCTCAACGGAAGACTTTGTGGCTGCGTTATTCAGTGACCAACAAAAGAGCGTTTATCCTTATCTTTCGGATAACTTCAGACAACAATCTTCGACCGATTTTTTAATTCATGCGGGATCAGTTAGCCCGAATAACAAAATATGGAAAAAACAATTGAATGAAGAAATCTTGATCGAATCCATCAATGTTAACCATGGTCCGATCCCCGCAGTTGCCTGGCGAGTTAATCTGGGTGAGTGTGCTATCACTTTTAGTGGCGACATGAACGGTAGTAGTGGTAACTTACAAAAATTGGCTAAAAATTCCAATCTACTAATCGCCAATAATGCCATCCCAATAAATGCCAACTCGTTTGCTAAACGACTTCATATGACGCCCAATACCATTGGCCAAATTGCTGAAGAGGCAGAGGTTCAACAACTCGTATTAGCGCATTTTATGCGGCGCACCATCAGTAGAAAAAAGGAAACACTACAACTGATCCGGCAATTTTATTCCGGACAAATAACATTGGCTGAAGAACTCACTTTTGTTGAGTTGAATAGATAATCCTGGCTTTATCAATGATAATGCTTGTATATCGCTTCAACCTTATAATCAAATCAAGTTATACTTTAATTACCTGATATTCCATCCGTAGATGAACAATGGTATATAAAAGAAAAACAAAACACTCAAAGAAAGTCAAACTTGCATCTTCAATAGGTAATGGCTGGATTTCAACCGACGAAGAAGAAGTTGAACGACGAAGGCTGCGTTCTATGGAAGAGGTTTTGAATGTTAAGGTAGTTAAATCGAAGAATCTCACAACCAATAATATTTATTGTGATTATCAAGTTTATTCCAGTCAGGGAGGTCATTATAAGGTTGAGTACCGCGACAAAACTCTGCGCATTAACTCTTGTGATTGTCCAGATTTCAGGGTTAACCGCTTAGGAACCTGCAAACATATTGAGCGTGTGAGTCGTTTTTTACTGAGGAAAAAAGCGCCGCTTACAAGACATTGTACCGAAATTTATATTGATCCGAACGATAGTAATAAAGTTAAAATACTCTGGGCGGACAAGCTTCGAAAAAATAGCAAGGTTGTTAAACTGTTAGACGGTTATTTTTCAGCCGATAGTAGCCTGTTGGTTGATAACCTTGATTCTTATGAAGCGCTGCAAAGAAATATTATACAATCAGACCTGACCTACCAAAATATCAAATTATCAGACAACATTTTACCCTGGCTTAAGCGCAAGTATCATCAAGCGAAATCAGTTCAAAATCAAACCAGTTACCTAAAAGATGTATCCGAGGGTAAACGTCAACTAAACGTGGTTAATCCACCGCTTTACGATTATCAAAGAGCCGGAATGTTACATTTGGCTTTCAAGGAAAGAGCGATCCTTGCCGATGAAATGGGCTTGGGAAAAACCGTTCAGGCCATTGCGGCCTGTGAATTGTTACATCAACTAAAAGGCATTGAACGAGTTCTGGTGATAAGTCCAGTGTCTCTAAAAACAGAGTGGCAAGAGCAAATAACCAAGTTTACCGGACGGGATAGTTTAATCATTCAGGGAGATCGAGCTAACCGTTTAAAACAATATCAGCAATCATCATTCTTTTATTTGGCAAACTATGAACAGCTTTTATCGGATCAAAAAGAAGTTCAATCGTTATTGATGCCAGATGTGATCATCCTTGATGAAGCGCAACGGGTAAAAAACTGGCAGACAAAAACAGCCACGGCAATCAAGAAACTCTCTAGTCGCTATGTTTTTGTGTTAACCGGCACGCCGCTTGAAAATCGTATTGATGAGATATATTCGATTGCTCAAGTAGTTGATCCACAGATCCTGGGACCGCTTTTCAGATTCAATCGTGAATTCTATCAGTTAGATGACAAAGGCAAACCCGCAGGTCTTAAAAATCTGGATGTGTTGCACCATAAACTTCGACCTATATTATTACGCAGGCGAAAAGGTGATGTTGATACGGAGTTACCGGATCGCGTTATTAACACATACTTTACTAAAATGGCAGAAGAGCAATCCATCCGTTATCAGGAATATAAAGCAAAATTAGCCAAATTATTGTATAAAGCAAAACGTCGGCCTCTAACGCCAGATGACTTTAAACGCATTCAAATGAATCTCGCTTGTATGAGAATGTTATGTGATACGCCTTACATTCTAGATCAAAGTTGTCGTGAATCTCCTAAGTTGGATGAGCTTAAAAAGATCTTAAAAGAGCTGCTGGAAGATCCTGCTAATAAAATCATTATTTTCTCCGAATGGACTAAAATGTTGGATTTGATCCGCGAATATCTTGATCAAAATTTAATCGGTTATGCATTGCATACCGGGCAAGTCAAACAAAACAAACGTCGTGAAGAAATTAATCGGTTCAAAAAAGATCCCGATTGTCGATTATTTTTATCCAGTGATGCTGGGGCAACCGGACTCAATTTACAAGTCGCGAACGTGGTGATCAATATGGATCTCCCCTGGAATCCCGCAAAGTTAGAACAGCGGATCGCCCGTGCTTGGCGCAAGCAACAAACTCGGCAGGTGAATGTGATCAACTTGGTGTGTGAATCCAGCATTGAGCATCGTATGATGTCTGTTCTCAAACAAAAAGCTCTGTTAGCTGAAGGCGTACTTGATGGGCGCGGTGAGCCAGTTATGGATATGCCATCGGGCCGTAAAGTGATGATTGACAGGCTTGAGCAAGTGATGGGGGATACAAATCCGCTGGCTGAAACAGAAGATGTTAATCAAAACAAACAAAAGACTAAAGCAACTCTGAACCCGGTAGAAGCGTTTAGTCAGGAGGTCGACGCAAAACACCCTGAAATGTTGGAAAGTTTGACGGTCTTTGAAAATACTTCGGGCGAAAGTACAACTCTGGCGGTTGTTCGAGGTGACCTTGATAGACAAACCGACCAGCTCAAAAAACTCGCAGCTACTCAACCAGACTCAATCGGTGGTTTGGAAACAATTGATGCTAATACCATGGCTACCATTCAACGGCTAATTAATGCCGGTGTTTTAAGTCTCAATGATGCTCAACAAACGTTAAAGGCTGCACCAGAAAAAGCAGAGCATGAGAAAACTAAACGGCGGCTTTGGCGGACAAAAGCAAACAAGCGATTTGCTCAGGTTGATAGAAAGTTCCAGATGGGCAAGTTGTTACTAAGCGGTGATTTTATTGCAGAAGCGTTGCAACCGACCATCGATGCGTTGGAACTTAGCTTGTCCTGTTTTGAGCAGGCCAACACAGGAAGAATTGAACAGCCGATTGATCTATCCGTATTGAAATCTCGCCATTTTGAGGAGTTAAAAATACCTCCGGAGATACCGTCACTTTTAGATGATTTGAGGCAATCCGATTATCGATTGACTCAATCCGATCTGGGAGTTGTTCAACAAACCTTATCGGGAATTGAAGAGTCATTTCTTGATTGGTTATTGTAGTACCGACCAAACATATCAGGAATGTTGGCAACAACTAATAACATTAAAACTAAATGTAATCACCATAAGGGGATCAAGTGAGTAATAAAAAAGATAAAAATGCGCGCAAAAAAGCGGTAAAGAAAAAATTAATACTAAAAAAGCAAAAGGCGAAATTGTATCAACAATTAAAAGCAATGCCGGAACATGAAAAACTCGGATATAGCATTACCTGGGAGCCGCTATTTGATGAAGATAATATTAAATTACCAGAAAAAATAGCTCAGCGAAAAGAGTATATATTTAATCACTTGGCTAAAACACCTGAAAAGTTTATTGGAGAACTAACTGATCTGGTGAATGAATATCCCGAAGATAAAGGATTGGGGAATTTTCTCGTTGCAGCCCATCAGTACAACGGTCAATCAGAAGTGTTTGAAAAGGAAGTTCGAGCGCAACTAGCCAGGCACCCAAAATATCTATTTGCGTTGACTCAAATGGCAGAGCTATATATTAAGCAGGATGAATACGAACAAGTTTATCAGTTGTTTGGTTGTCATTTTGACCTTAAACTACTTTACCCAGAACGAAATGTTTTTCATGTTTCAGAAGTGAGTGCAACCCACTCCATTGCTGGGCGATATTATGCGTGGAGTGGTGATAAAGAGAAACTGTTGCATAGTTACTTGATCTTGAGCGAAATTGCACCAGATTCGCCAGCAACTTTCACGCTAATGACAGAAATAATGAGTAATAATATGCAGGGATTGCTGTCTCCTTAATTCAGATGAAACTGCAACAGATCAGGTTAATCGCTACCCAGCAGCATTTTTTATATTTCTTGCCGCTACCACATGGGCAGGGATCGTTACGGCCAGTTTTGTTATAAGTCATTATTTTTCTCTTATCAGGATACGTTTGATTGAACAGCGTCAAAGTGAACTCTTTATCTTCTTGAGTTTGTTCAGGCATCTTCTGGCTTTTTGTAGCGTTTTATTGTCTTCAGTAAAAATCGCCTGGGTTTTATTTAATACCAGCGTAAATGGACGTCCCTGGCGCTGGTCTGGTGGCTAAGCCGGCCAAATTGTGTTTTCAAGAATACAGCATATAGTTTGTATAATTAAAATACACCTAATAAGTTGTAAAATAGATAAACAGCCTATATACTGTAATGTAACATTACAACCAATAAGATGTAATTGATAGGTTCCCTATGCTACACACTATTAATACTCTAGATCAGTTAAAACCTATTCTGAAAGGATTTCGAAAGTCCCAAGACCTGACGCAACAGGACATGGCAGATATGCTCGGAGTATCGCAACAGACTTATCAGAAGTTGGAGTCCGCGCCTCAGAATGTCACAGTCGACCGATTATTTAAAGTACTTGGACTTCTCGGAATCAAACTCTGCCTTCGGGATTCAGCCACCTCATCGACATCAACAAACAAGAAAACAACTAAGAGCCATTTGGCACAAGTATTTTCAAAGTTGTCGAGCGTCAGTTCAGATAGTGCTCTAAGCAACAAAACTCGTAAGTTTGTTGATCCTAAAAAGGCTAGTAATAAAAAAACGTCAGTGATGAAAAAGACAAGTAAAAAGGAAAAATGGTAATGGCTCGCCGCTTAAATGAATTAAACATTTGGTTAAACGGCGAATTCGTCGGAACATGGAAGCGTAAGGGTGGCCAGGAGGAGTTAAAATACGATGATTCTTGGATCGAAAGCGAACGCGGCCGCCCCTTATCATTATCTTTACCATTCACACCCGGCAACCAGGCGTTTCGCGGCGAAGTAGTACAATATTACTTTGATAACCTGTTGCCAGATAGCCGGGACATTAGAGAGCGTTTGGCAAATAAATTCGGAACTAACAGTGCCTCCCCTTTTGATTTATTAGTTGAATTAGGTCGCGATTGCGTGGGAGCGGTTCAGTTATTGAGACCGGAAGAAGTACCAGAAGGCGTGGACTCGATCATATTTGAGCCATTAGAGGAGGCGCGGGTGGCGGATATACTCAGAAAAACTGTTTCCGGCAATCCCCTTGGGCATGGCCGCGAGGATGGGGAATTAAGGTTGTCGCTCGCTGGTGCACAAGAAAAAACCGCATTACTTTGGCACGAGAATCAATGGTGCTTGCCGATCGGTGCAACACCAACTACCCATATCTTAAAGCTACCGCTCGGACTTGTTGGACATATGAAAGCCGATATGAACGAGTCGGTCGAAAACGAATGGCTTTGCTCTAAAATCATTGAAGCGTTCGGGCTACCAGTTGCTAACTGCGAAATAGCCCTGTTTGAAGACCAAAAAACATTAGTGGTGGATCGATTTGATAGGGAGCTATCATCGGATAGCCGCTGGATAAAGAGAATACCCCAAGAAGACATGTGTCAAGCGAAAGGAATCTCACCATTGCTCAAGTATCAGAGCGACGGTGGTCCTAGCATTGCTGACTGTATGCGAATACTGGACGGTTCAGTAGAAGCACTGGTCGATAGACAGATTTTTTTCGTAACACAAATACTCTTTTGGCTATTATATGCGACCGATGGCCACGCCAAGAATTTCAGCATTCAGCATCATTCAAAGGATAACTATGAGCTAGCCCCTCTATATGACGTATTATCCGCGCTGCCGGTCATTGGAAAAAAGAACAATCAAATAGCTGAGCAAAAAGCAAAATTAGCAATGGCGATAAAAGGTAGCAAAAAAAATTACTATCGGATCAACGAAATACAGCGTCGACATTTTGTTAAACAAGGAACTCAAGTAGGTTTTTCGGCTGACATTGCCTATTCACTGATTGACCTAATTATCAATAAAACTGAACAGGTTGTTGAGGAAGTGAATGCAATGATTCCCGAGCAATTTCCTGGCTCGGTGGCGGGGCGTATTTTTGACGGTATGCTAAAACAATCGAGAAAGTTAACCGCTTAGTGATAACAATATTACAAATTGCGATATAGCGCAGGTGATTCGTTTAGTTAAAATGGATCAACTTGATGTCATGCTTTTGGTTAGAAAAAGGCAATAGTCTTTTCTATTCGATTTAAGTCAACTGTGATTAGACAAACTTTGATTAGACACCAGCCAGCCAGTCAGTCAGTCTTGATTAAATGGTATACAATGCTATCATGCAGTTATTAATGGTGATTAACTAGTAATTACTGCTATATAACTCCAACTGTCACATTTAGGGTATTATCCTTTGCCGAATCAAATTAATAACGATGTAATGACATTAGATGAACTGTCGGTTTATCTTAAAATATCCAAGTCAACAGTGTATAAATTAGTTCAGGAAGGACGCATTCCCGGCCAAAAACTTGGTAAACAATGGCGATTTGGTAAACAGGCAATTGATCGATGGTTAGAGAACGGGAACCAAATTAACGTTTTAGTGGAAAAATGAATTGCAAAGTCGTGTTGAACAATTCATTGATGATATTGCTTTATTTCAAGCAGATGATTTCTTTAATAGGGCGTATTTGTTCAGAGAATTTGAAGTGTTGTCGTTAAAAAATGCGCTTGTAACAGACGTGAATGAAGATTTATGTACTCGTTTTAGAAGCCTTTCAATGTCTATGAATGAGAGCCTTGAAAATCTAAAACTTATTAAATCACAAGGTAACAAACTTCAACATCTGACAGTCGTTGGTGCATTACTACTCACTACAAAACCAATGGATAACGAGTACCTAAAATAATGTTAGAAAGTAAAAGGAACAGTGGTGTTGACCCTGAATATAGGATGATAGGAAATGACGGTCTATTGCTGACTATTTATGCAAACAGTAACGAAGCTTTATCAGGATAATAGAGAATATCAATAATTCTGATTACTTCGATTCTGAAAATTAAGGATAGATTTTTTGTCTTTTTATCGATAAATTCTAAAAATTTCAAACGATAAAGTTATTATTATACAGCTTGCATAGTTGTAGAAATATTTTAATAAACCGGAGAATTGCATGGCAAAGGCCAAAAATGCAGAGCCTATAGAAAAACAGCTTTGGAAAGCTGCCGATAAACTTAGAAAAAATATTGATGCCGCAGAATACAAACATGTTGTATTGGGACTGATCTTTCTTAAATATATATCTGATGCCTTTGAAGAGTTATATGCAAGGTTAAAAGCCGGTGAAGGTGAGCTGACAGGAGCCGATCCTGAAGACAAAGATGAATATAAAGCAGAGAATGTGTTTTTTGTACCTCAAGATGCACGATGGGCTTTTTTAAAAGGTAATGCTAAGCAACCTACTATTGGTAAAACGGTTGATGAGGCAATGGATGCCATTGAAAAGGAAAATACCTCATTAAAAGGGGTGTTGCCTAAAGTCTATGCCAGACAAAACCTTGACCCAACCAGTTTGGGTGAATTAATTGACCTGATTAGCAATATTGCTTTAGGTGATGCCAAGTCTCGCAGTGCTGATATATTGGGGCATGTGTTTGAATATTTTTTGGGTGAATTTGCCTTAGCCGAAGGTAAAAAAGGTGGGCAGTTCTACACGCCAAGAAGTGTTGTTGAGTTGCTGGTAGAAATGTTGGAGCCGTTCAAAGGGCGAGTGCTAGATCCTTGCTGCGGCTCGGGTGGAATGTTTGTGCAATCAGAAAAATTTGTTGCTGACCACCAAGGTAAAATTAACGACATCTCTATTTATGGGCAAGAAAGTAATCAGACCACATGGCGATTAGCAAAAATGAATCTGGCTATCCGAGGTATTGATAGCTCACAGGTTAAATGGAATAACGAAGGATCTTTCTTGAATGATGCTCATAAAGATACCAAAGTAGATTATATTATCGCAAACCCACCATTTAATGTGAGTGATTGGAATGGTGATTTACTGCGTAAGGATGGACGTTGGCAATATGGCACACCGCCCGTTGGAAATGCCAACTACGCATGGATACAGCACTTTATGTATCACCTGGCACCGAGTGGTCAAGCAGGTTTTGTTTTGGCAAAAGGAGCGTTGACCTCGAAAACATCCGGTGAGGGTGAGATCAGAAAAGCTTTGATTGATGCAGGACT
>JAUUYO010000067.1 GCA_030590405.1 Kangiellaceae bacterium | reverse complement strand
TGCGAAAACGCAATAAAGTTTGACTCATGGTGAACACTTAGTGTAAAAATGACCTGAGTCCAATGGGGCGAAGGTCAGGTGTTCACGATGGCCGCCATTTAGTGTTCACGTTCGCGAGAATACGCACCTCAGACTACTATGGGTTAATCCGACTTCCACAGGGTCTTCATTCGCTTCGCTTTTAAACTCAACAAACTTACCTACTCCTTTAGGAACGCCTGCGGATCTCTCAAGTTCCTGATCCATCTCTACCAACATGCCATGGTTTTAAAACCCCGCTGATCCAAATTAACCTCGCCTGTTCTATCGGTTAATTCGTGTAGACTTCGACTACGTTACCGGCCTCGTCAATCAGGGTTGCTCTATTATCGGGGCGATCACAACACTTCAGGAGCACGCACTCCCTATGGCCTATTGGTTTCTCTGTGTACGCTTCACCTTTCTTGTTCACTTGAGTGTGCCCGTAGCACTAAATAAAGCACCGCAATATTCTCTCAAGCTCCGCCAAAGGCGCAACACTCGATACGGGCGATTGGCTAAACCTTACCCGACAGGGACTTGCACCCTGCAAGATGCATCAAGCTTCGCTTGACGCACTAACGTTTGTGATTGCAGAGAAGGAGTCTTTTTTCCTGAATCTGCAACTCACACTGGTTAAATGCTGATATTTGCATCACTCTTCTTTTATTTCATTTTCAATAATTTCAGAAATTGCGCTTTCACCACACACTGTGCACTTACCGCTAACGTATTTACGTTCGTTCTCAATATAAAGTTCTGGTTCAACGATTCCCAAATCGGGCTCATTACATTTACCGCACCAAGTCTCTTCGAGAAAGTAACTCTTTTCAGACTCTGGTAGTGAATTGAAATCTAAAATTGTTTTCATAATTCCTTTAGGCATTTAACGTTGCCCGTTGGCGAAACTCGCACGCGTAGCGCGTGAGGTATCGCTAACCGGGCTTGGTTAAAAAAACGGTCCATACTAGTGGGGTCACATCTTTCTTTGCCGTAAAGAACTAGTGGGGTCACATCTTTCTTTGCCGTAAAAAATCGAAGATACAAGAGTTATTGATATTCTCTGTTAGTCCGGTAATTCTTTGATTTCCGATCACCAACTCGCTTCATAGGGCTTGCTCGTCTACCCGTTTGTTTTTCTATTTGTTGCTTAAATCGATCATTTACTAACACCCACACTTTATTCAATGCATCTCGAATTTCTTCTATGAAATATCAATAAATCTTGACCCCTTCGATTTACATAGAAATGATATATGGGATTTTCGCCTAAAGCGCCTACTTTTGGTGCAGGACGCAAAAAACGGTCCCAGAAGAGACCAGAGCAATTGTCCTCCCGATTACTTTGGGCTAATTCAGTCGTCCGAATGGCATGGTGTCTCAATGGTTCTAACTGACACCGAGTCCCTAGGGAAGTAAATTCTGTAATACGCCAATACGCGGTTTGAAGTTTGTAATGCCTTGTAAGCGACAAGGAGTTCGCATATGAGTTAGTATAACGCGGTAAATCGGGTTCACTGAACGTTAGGATTGTTGGGTAAAAAATAACCCAAGCTACAAAAACTGCACAGGATCAAGTCTTGCAATATGCACCACTGTTGTAGCCGTCCACTTTGGAGTCGTAATTTTTTTCGAATTATTGATCATAAGATTTCGCGTTCTTAAAAAACATTAAGAAAACAATATAGAACAGGCTCGTTTGAGTTTAAAGCTAAACCGCCATAATAAAAAAGCATAAACATCTTGATGAACAGCGACTTTGAAGTTAAACAATTACCAGAGTTTTACTACTAATAAGTTGTCAATAAATTTTTAATTTGATTGATGCTAGACATTCTGGAATATATTAAGATTTCAACCGTCTTTACATAGTTGAAACAGACAAATAGACTAATAAATAGAAAGGAGTTTTTATGGGTGGTTTTTTAGGTTCATTAATTATTATAACATTTATTATTTCTATTCCTCTCAAAGTTGCAGCTGGGATCCTTTCAATTGAAAACAGGAATATGCTTCGATGTATGTCTGCATCTATTGTTGCAATATTATTGTCAAACTTGGTTGCGCTTCCTATTACTAATGAAATTCTAGCAGCAATTATTTCTACGCTTGTTATTATCGCTTGTTATTCACAAATATTTCATATCAAATTTATGAAATCGTTCATTCTTGCGATGTTGTCGACAGGATTAATGCTCGGTTTTGCTATAGCTATTAGCTAAAAAAAACATTACAGACAGCCACATTACGGACAATCTCTCACAAACAATTAAGACTTTTCACTAATCTCAGTAATAATTAATAATAAGTTGATATTGTGTCCAGCGATTATCCATATTGTGACTATCATTAACGAATTTTAATAAGTAAAAGTTATCAAATAATTTAACATTGTGATAGCAAAATTATAGCTTTAATAAACCAAACTATTCGGTATAAGCGCCTATTAAAATCAAGTTGGTTTTGTTGTCAATTGTTAGAAAAAACTGCACTATTTACAATTTACGCAATCAACTATTTAATATATGCTATCTTGAAAATTTAATTAAACAAACTTGGTGAATAAGATGAAACGAATAATTATTTTGGTGATGTCGATGGCTACATTTTCGGCGCACGCAGAAGAAGCAACGATGACTGATAAACAATGGGCTTTATCCGTTCACTATGGCGCTGGAGATGCAGTTGGTGACACGGTCGACCTTGGTGCTTTGTTCACCGGTGGCGTTGCATTGGAGTACAAGACAAATAAAAATCTAGGCGTGAAATTTGGTTTTAATATCGGCAGTAATTCTAACCTCTTAAACGTAGAAGACATCATTCCAGAGGTATTTGGTATAGAGTCTGACAAGTATACGTTCGACTCAACTTATTTAGCGTTATCGGCGAGGACTAGTGACTCGGTATATGTTTTTGGTAGCTTAGGCGCTGTGTATGTAGCCGAAACTATTGGAAGCCGTGACAGCTTAACGAATATTAACAAGTACTCAACCAATTTGTACCTTGAAGGTGGTGCTGGCTGGGATATCAATCAGAGCTTTTCGATGGGCATTTCTTATATCAAGGCTAATGCTGTATTTGCAGATCTTACTTCGATACAATATCAACTTACTTATAAATTCTAGCGGCGTTTTATTCTACCGTTGGAAATGCAGCCTTAGCCGGTCGCTTAGACCAACTTGGACTTTAACAGGTTGCACAATTATCAGCTTCGCTTAATGAGAGGATAAAAGCGTCACACTGAAGTGGCGCCCCTATGCCGATAGCAAAGTGTTATTAGCTTATTTGTTTTGCGAAACCAGAAACCCTGCTTTGTTCAGATAATTGCCTTTCAACTCTTTTCAGTCCAAACAGTGGCCGAATCAAGTTGAACGGCCTTATAAGAAAATGATAAATTGCCAAAGTAAATATTGCCGTACCTGCGGTAGTGATGAAGAATTTGAACCACAGGTTTATCTCCCATTGAACAATATGATAAGCAAGTATAACCGTAATAGTTTGATGAAGAATATAAAATGGATATACAGCTTCATTAGTGTATTGAATAAAGCGATTGGCAAAGTTGAGATAATGACGACCATAACCAAATATTGCCAATAACAATGCAAAATATCCCACCGTATTAAGTAAATAATAAGCCCAGGCAATATATTCTTCACCTGAGTATTGTGCATACATTAATGAACTGATCCCTGTTATGGCAATTATCAATGATAGCTGCCTTTGTCTTTCAACGGCCTCCATAATTGAATCATGCGAAACAATTATAAAACCGCTAATCACAAGAACCAGCTGATCAAACTCAAAAATATATTCTTTACCATAGGGTTTTAATAATAGTAGCGATAGAAAGAGAGGGAGCATTAACAAATAAACACCACCATTTCGACTCAGAATATCAGCCATTTTCTCAACCGCTATTTTTCCTTTTGATGATTTCATGAACATAAATATCGGCAACCCCACTAAACTACAAAAGAATAATGTATAGATAAACCAGAGATGATTAGGTGTGAAATTACCACCAGCAAAGATATGCCCATCAAAAAAATGCGGGTAAAAACTGATATAAGATTCAAAGTTTACACCTTGGGCCAATCGCTCCAGATACACCTGAGGAGGGACTATCACTAATATGCCAAATACCAAGGGAATAAGCAGTCGCTTACAACGTTCTGTTAAGAATTGTCCAGCGGTTCGATTTCCAAATGCAAACCAGATCCCTGCTCCTGAAACCATAAACAGTAAAGGCATTCTCCAACTATGAAAAAAGCCCCACAGTACGCTTAATCCCTCACTGGTTTCACTGTTGTTAATATGCCAATTGTGAGTAATGAATGGCATGCCCGAGTGGGAAAAAATCAATAGTGAAAATGCCAGCACTCTTAACCAATCTAGTTCATGTCGTCTTATTTTAGTCATTTTTTGCTACCTCTTTTAATTGATAGATACAGATTAAATGATTAAACGCTAAAGAAATAGAGGCTCAGAGGCAAGTCGGTCAACGGCTGTGACAAGTGGGACAAACTAACTGATTTTGAGAATATTTCAATTAATGGTTGTTAAAATATTCAAAAAATTGTTCTTTGTAATTACGTGACAAACGAAGTTCAGTGCCGCTTACAAGGGTTAGACTGTAGTCTCCTTTACTCAAAGCATGAGCTTGACTAATAACCGCTATATTAACCAGGTGAGAACGATGGATTCGAATAAATCGTTTTGGATCCAATTGGCTATGGACTGAAATCAGGGTTTGCCTGGCAATAAAGGCGTTATCGAAAAGGCATACTTTAACATAATTACCTGATGACTCTATCCATTCAATATCATCAACTTTAACAACTTCAAGTGCATTTTCAGTTTTAAATAATAGCTGCTCAGGGAATGGTTGTTCACTTCTATAATCCTTAACCAGCTTGGGAATTGAATACTGGCTTCCTTTGGAAGACTGATTTCTTATTCGCTTAAGCGTTTTTTGAAACCGTCCCTTGTCATAAGGTTTTAGCAAGTAATCCACAGCGTTGATGTCAAAAGCATTGACAGCATACTCATTAAAGCCTGTAACAAAAACGATGCGAAGATTTGGATTATCCTCCAAATTAGTTGCAACAGACAAACCATCCAGTTTAGGCATTTGTATATCCAGAAACATCAAATCCGGTTGGTACTGTTCAACATATTCAAGTGCTTGCATTCCATTTTTAGCCATTGCAACGACTTCAAAGTCTTTTTCTGATGCCAGGAATATTTTCAGCTTGTCCCTTGCTGCCTGCTCATCATCAACAATTAGAACTTTAAACAATGGTGGCATTGGCAAGCTGCTCCCTCGGTAAAATGATCAATAATTCAACTCTGTTCTCAGTTAGCTCACTCAATTCCAACGATGCTTTATCCTGATAGAGATATGTAAGTCTTTTGCGAGTATCCTCCAAACCAATGCCAAAAGAAATATTTTTATTGGTTTGCTCATAAACAGAATTGATAATTTTGATTACCAAATTGTTATTTTTCACCTCAGCCTGAAAATAATATTATCCCCCCATTATCGGAAGGTTCAAAGCATGGCTGGATATTAAAAGCACCATAACCAACTCGTAAGCATATGAGAAAAGCATCCTGTTAGAGTTGATCAGAACAAGCTTTGGCTATTTTATCCAAGTAATCTAAGTCTGTTTCTATAATGTTCTTAGAGCTCTAAGTGACATCTGACTTTAATAGAAGGTACAATCAATGAAAAATAAACAAACAATCAATAAAAGGGAAATCAATGAACACCAGAACAATAATAAAACGCTTAAGCTTATCCTTGCTGCTTGCCAGCCCATCCGCATTCGCGGTCGAAGGTTATCCCGACATTTACCTGGATCGAGAGCAACCGGTTAATATCCACAGCATTTTTTGCGGCCCTAATCTTAAAAACCTGCGCGCGCTTAAGCCGGGTTATATTTACACCAATAGTGAACAGATTGAAAAAGGTACTTATTATTTTAGCAGTGCTTATGGTGATTTTTCCTACACCTTTAATTCCGTGGCTGGACAAGATCCCACTCAAATTATGGCCCGCGGTCTTTTGAGCGGTGGAAAAACCCAAAAAACCGATATGAAAAAAGAGATCTGCATCGTCGGAAAAATCGCCGGTTTACCCAATGCTTTGACAAAAAATATTGGTAAAAAAACCTTATCGGTCGAAGATCCCGAGTGGGACAAAACCATGGTTAAATATAAGATGTTCGGTAAACCCGCTTTTGGCAAAGGAATTTACCAAGATCAAAGAACCACCGCCAAACACGACGCGCAAGATCAAAAAGTATTTGCCGCAAATCAAGCTTACCTAGCGGAAACCAAAAAGCTGTTTAAAGTCGAACTTGATAAAATCATCCGTCAATTTCCAGAAAAACTCACCAATGCGATCAAGTATGCCCATCAGGAAGATGGCTTTCTAGAAAAGAAAGTCTATCAGGTGCTCAAAGAGCCAGCCGTATGGACGCCAGTCGCTAAAGAACGCTATAACGACCAGCAAAGACGCCTGTCTCAGGAAAAAGCCTGGGATATCATCATTCAAAAGAATTTTGACTGGTTTTTCGCTTTGGTCGGTAAGAGTAATTCGCTAGAAAGCACTCAAGTGTTGGCTGGACCCGCAGCAGTCTGGAATGGTCAACAGCTACAACAACTTGCCACCGTTACTGCAACCTTTGCCAATGGTAAAACTCTGGCGTTGGATTTTTTAGTGACTTCAGCAAAAGTACCTTCTTCGATTTTTAATACGATGTCAGTCATAAAAAAACAAGCACTCCTGGTTCGCAACAACCCCATCGCTAGCTCTAAAAAGCCCAGAGAACCGATTGCTTTACCGGCAGCTGGCAGTTTGACAGTTTACACGCCGACTGAAAAAATGGTTATTTTCTTTTCACCATTTAGAGATAAAAATCTGGGAGATAATTACCGATACCAATAATCAAAATCAGTCGCATCTAAACGCGATACTGCAATTATTTTCAATCCCACAACCACTATCAATGACCTCGATACGAATATCGAGGCTGATCTTACAAATAAAAATCAAGTCCTTTTACGGCCTCTACTTTATCACTAGTAATATCTAGTTCTCGGCGCTCTTTTGGGTTGTCATGAGTAAATTGTAATCAAGGATTTGTCTAACGGCCATAGTAATGTTTTTACTACGGCCGTTTACTCATACGGCCTAGCCTTATCGATATCGTCATCCCTATTGAGCGTTTATAAAACCTACATCGCCTTAATAATATTCTCAACGCTATCCCTGGCATCGCCGAATAACATGTGAGTATTATCTTTAAAAAACAGCGGATTTTGCACTCCGGCGTAACCTGGATTCATTGAACGCTTAAAGCCAATGACTTGCTTGGCGTTCCAGACTTTTAATACCGGCATACCGGCGATCGGACTATTTGGGTCATCCATTGCAGACGGATTAACCGTATCATTCGCGCCAATCACTAACACTACATCGGTCTCAGGAAAATCATCGTTTAACTCATCCATTTCCAACACGATGTCATAAGGCATTTTGGCTTCAGCTAATAACACGTTCATATGACCGGGCAAGCGACCCGCCACCGGATGAATACCAAATCTGACTTTGATGCCTTTATCTCGCAGCTGCCTTGTGAGTTCGTAAACCGGGTATTGGGCCTGCGCCACCGCCATGCCGTAACCGGGGGTGATGATCACTGATTTGGCATTGACTAACATATCTGCTACATCTTCCGCGTTGGTTTCAATGTGCTCGCCGTAATCTTGATCACCGCTCACCACTACGTTTGTACCAAAGCCGCCCGCGATCACGCTGATAAACGATCGGTTCATGGCTTTACACATGATGTAACTTAAAATCGCACCGGATGACCCCACCAATGCGCCAGTCACAATTAACAAATCATTGCCTAATAAAAATCCAGCCGCCGCAGCCGCCCATCCCGAATAAGAGTTGAGCATCGACACCACCACCGGCATATCTGCGCCGCCAATAGAAGCGACCAAATGCCAGCCAAATACTAAAGCAATACCGGACATGATCAACAGTGAAGTCATATGACCTTGTTGCTGCACAAAATAAACCATCAGCGCAATGCTAATCAGTCCAGCCATCAAATTCATTTTGTGACGATGCGGTAACATCAAAGATTTACTACTAAAAATACCGCGCAATTTACCAAACGCCACAATCGAACCAGTAAAAGTCACCGCACCGATAAAGACGCCTAAAAAGACTTCGACCAGATGAATATTAAGCATAATGCCTGACATTGGTTGATGCTCTAAAAAGCTATTAAATCCAACCGCGACCGCAGCGAGTCCGACAAAGCTATGCAGCATTGCTACAAGCTCTGGCATCTGGGTCATTTCGACTTTAATCGCCAGCCAGGTGCCAATGAGTCCGCCCACCACCATCGCAATTAAAATGGTTTCGATGTTTGTCACCGATGGATTGGCAATGGTTGCCGCTAGTGCGATCGCCATACCGATAATGCCGTACCATACGCCGCTCTCGGCAGATTCTTGTTTACTCAAGCCAATTAAACTGAAAATAAATAAAACCGCCGCGACAAAATAAGCGCCATTGATCAGCGGCATACTGGACTCGAACAAGCCTAAATTTTCACTCGTTGTTTGCGCCAACTGACTGACCGTAGCCGATAGCTTTTCACTCACATTTAATGTTAATAAATTCATGGCCTAATCCTCCTTCCTGAACATCTTTAACATGCGTTTGGTGACCACAAAGCCACCCACCACGTTAATAAAGGCGATTAACACCGCAAAAGCTGAAATCCACATGACAAGTTCATTACTGCTGGAAACTTGTAATAACGCGCCCACCACAATAATGCCGCTGATTGCATTAGTCACACTCATTAACGGTGTATGCAGCGCATGAGTGACATTCCAGACCACGTAGTAACCAATAAAACAGGCCAGAATAAAAACTGTGAAATGTTGCATAAAATCGGCCGGAGCGACCATCGACAGCCAACCAAATAATAATCCGAAACCTAATAACATCAAGTGCTTGCCCATACCGGAGGATTTCTTTTGCGGGACTGGCTCGGTCACCACTGGCGCGGGTTTTATCTGCGGCGCAGCGCTGACTTGTACTGGTGGTGGTGGCCAGGTAATTTCGCCTTCCTTGGTGACGGTGACGTTACGAATAATTTCATCTTCAAAATTAAGCACAATTTCGCCGTCTTTTTCAGGACAAAGTAGTTTAACTAAATTAAGAATATTATTGGAATACAATTGACTCGCTTGAGTGGGTAAACGAGAGGGCATATCGGTATAACCAATCACCGTCACGCCATTCACATCAACCGCTTTTCCGGGCTCGGTATATTCACAGTTACCACCACCTAATGCAGCCAAATCAACCACCACACTGCCGCGTTTCATTGATTCGACCATTTCTTTGGTGATCAATTTAGGCGCTGGTTTGCCGGGGATCATTGCGGTGGTAATGATAATATCGACTTCTTTGGCTTGCTCGGCAAAGAGCGCCATTTCTGCCTCGATAAAGGCTTTACTCATGACCTTGGCATAACCATCGCCGCTACCCGCTTCTCCCTCAGACTCTTGCTCTTCAAACACCAATTCCAAAAACTCTGCGCCCATACTCTCGATTTGTTCTTTTACTTCAGGCCGAGTATCAAACGCTCTGACAATCGCGCCTAAACTGCCTGCGGTGCCGAGCGCCGATAAGCCCGCCACGCCTGCGCCGATAATCATCACTTTAGCTGGTGGCACTTTACCGGCGGCGGTAATTTGGCCAGTAAAAAAGCTGCCAAAATTATGCGAGGCTTCCACCACTGCGCGATAGCCGGCAATATTGGCCATCGAGCTGAGTGCATCCATCGATTGCGCTCTGGAAATACGAGGGACCGAATCCATGGCTAATACCGCGATTTTTTTGTCTGCCAGTTTTTTCATTAATACTTCATTTTGCGCAGGCCAGAAAAATCCAATGATTGTCGCACCAGATTTGATTTTGTCGATTTCCGTATCTTCTGGCGGATTGACCTTAAATAAGATGTCGGACTGCCACACATCGCTGCCGGATAGAATTTTAGCCCCAGACGCCTCGTAAGCCGCATCCGAAAAACTGGCGGCCACACCGGCACCGGATTCGACTACCACAGAAAAATGAAGTTTAATTAATTGAGCAATACTGGAAGGAGAGGCTGCTACCCGAGATTCGTTAGCAACTGTTTCTTTGACGATACCGATTTGCATACTTGAGCCCTGTATTAATTGGGCCTCAAAACGTCAGGCGAAATGAAAGACCCCAAAATAAAATGACAGATCCATTCTCAATTATTAACCGCTAGTTAATAAAGAAGCTTTCGGGTCTGCATGGCGGTTTTCACTCTTAGGTCATATTTCACTCGATGACGATGGTGAATAACCGATCTAATTGAACCTTAAAAATTAACGAGTTGAATATTATGCTCTGCCAATTTACGACGTATGGCGTTAAAATGCAATAAGGTATAACCATCAAATTTAGCAGACAGGCTCAAATCTCTCTTCGCTTATCAGATAACCTTTGCTGAAGCTATTCCAACCTGGGATCTATTTTCAGTTTAGCACCCCATAAAATTAGTACCCCATAGAAATTGAAGTTTTCTTGGCAAACATTCAAATTCCACAGGTGGCTCAGCCAGGATCTCACCATCCGGGATCAACTTACCCGGCTTTTCTTTTGTTATTTTGATTTTTTTAGCTTGAATGTACTCAACTTCTTTGAAGTTAACATGAGAGCCATCGTAAATACTATTAAACATTCGTAACAACCTGATCCTGGAAACCTTATTTAACAAGATAAGATCTAGTAAGCCATCGTCAATTTTCGCTAAATCAGCCTCGACCGCTAGTTCTACTGCATGCCAAACTTGACCATTACAAACATGAGTCGTCAGCTTTATCTCGGCCTTTAGACCTTTTTCATCTAAATATTGAGCAACCTCAGGTAGCAATAACTTGCCCTGTCGCCGCCAGCATGAGGGTTATAGATAACCAGTCGCTTCGCCCAGCTTATACGCTTTAGCCAACTGCCCAATTGTTTTGCCAGCTTGTCGTTCCAAAAATATTTTTTCTTTTACTGAATTAGTTAATTTAGAAGGTCTACCAAATTTAACTCCGTTTTCCTTGGCCTTGGCAATTCCCTCAGCTTGCCTTTCCGAACGTAAATCATTTTCAGAACCTTTTGGCTATTTGAGCTAAATGAACGACTGAGCGAGCTAATCGATCAAGACGAGTGATAATTAAAGTATCTCCGTCTCTTAAGTAATTCATACAGTTTTTAAACTCAGGGCGCGCTGCAGTTTTACCGCTCCGTTTTTCTTTGTAAATTCGGTCGCATGAAGCGTGATTTAGTTTACTCACCTGGACATCAAGACTTTGTCCTGTTGAGCTAACCCTGGCATATCCAATTCTTGGCATGATCTATCATAATCTTTAAGACCTTTTGATTTAGCTATTATGATAGTACTTTTGATAGACATTAATCAATACTCTCAAAATGTATACAATATGATAGATATGAAGTACCCACCTCACAGTAGGTTTCTATTATCCCGTGGGGACAACTCCCCCCTACAATTTATCCAACGGGAATCTGGCGCTGATATTAGAACGGTTCAAGAGTTTTAGAGTTATATCGCTTAAGATCAGGCATAACAATCGATGAGTATAAGTATAAGTATAAGTATAATACCTGCGTTGCTGATGATATCGGCATTGGTTTACCTGTTGATTTAACTTTTAATGATCCTTTTCCTCACATCATGGAATAATTTGGAAGCAGGCATTCTTTTTTGCTAAATATCCTCAGCTTGTTTTAAAAAACAGTTAAATGACAAAAGGCACCAGCTGATATCTATTTATGATAAAGGTTCAGCTGATGCTCACTTTACTGTTTTCGATTGCTAATTCATGGGCGGCTTACACACTGTGCAATATTCATCTTCACATGCGTTAGGCAGGCACTGAGGAGGGGTGGCCAATGGTTGGTCACCTGTATAACAAATATAGTCCTGTGTATGAGTATCTGAAGAGCATTGCCCAGTTCCAGTTAAACAGTCCGCCGCACTGGAGGTGGCAAATTGATAAATAGCCTTGTACTCGTCAGCTCCTGCTGTTCCACATTTAATGGTAAAAGTTTCGCTATAACTATCACTCAGTGATTGCTGATAGGTGGTGCTGTTAGCATAACTTTCAGAATAACCGATCGTCTCCTCAGCTTTTTCGGGAGGGATAGCAATGCCTGCTGTTACTGAATCTGTGACACCCACCGACCATGTTTCCTGATTAGTGACTGATGAAGACCAAGTTGATCCCCAGGTTACGGCAAAGCTGGTGGAGCATTGTACGCCCCGACAGGTACCTATTTCGTTCCATACGCCTTGAGTAACCACAGCTGACTCTAGGTACGAGGTAACTCCGCAGGCCTTGTGTTTTCCTACGGCGGGATCACCAAAATTGTCATCGGTACAATCAAACGAGTCGCTTTGAGTGGCTATCTTATAGTTCCAAGATTCATCCACTCCATATCTGATCATAATCCCAGTATTGTTGTAACTTGAAGTAGCTAAATCGCAGGCTTGGCCTTCAGTTGCACATGTGGTCCAGTCCGGCACGGGATTATAAATCAGCGGGTATCCTGCCCAACAGGATTTGTGTGTCCCTTTGTTTGGATCCCAGCCAAAATGGTCGTTATCGCATGTAAAAGGGCCGCTTTGAACTGTATATAACCACTTACCATCGGCCCCGTATTTAACCCAAATTGGTTCATTAATACCAAGAGAGCATTCGCCTCTTTCGCTGGCACATTCATTCCAAGTGGTGGGAATGGATGAACTATCTTCGTTGTACCAACACTGTTTACTATCACCATTTGATGGATTTCCGATAAAGTTTGAACAAGGCACTGAACTTTCTCCTTCAACGCCAAAGAAGAAGTAATTGTTTTTATCCGAGCTTCCATACCGAACTAGCACAGTATTAGATACGGCGATATTACAATTTTGTCCTTGGTTACCACAAGCTGTCCAAACGTCACCGGAAGCCTCGACAAACGACGAAGCTAAAAGTGCAGCCGTTGCAAATATTGTAGCGGTTATAAAATTTAATAAAGTTTTGATTCCCATAGCATTGATTTCCTCTTCTTAATGGTTTTAATTATGAGCATGAATAAAATTCAAAAACTGATTCAATCCACCAACTGAAAACTAACCCATATAAATCAGTTATTCAACAGCTTACCCCCAAATCCCTATTTAGAGTTTTTAATTCCCCCAAAATCGATTTGCTGGTTCAAAAATTGCCTTTTGGCAAAAAAACTTTGCGTCCCTACGTCATTCTTTTCAGTTTTTCTTTCGCCTAAGCGATAAAAATCACAGAGCAACGCCTAAAGTTTAATTTTTGTACAAGCTTATCCATTGCCCTGTTCATTTATTGAACAAAGCCGTTTTTTTAAACGGAGCTATCCCATAACCTCTCAGGATGATTATTTTTTGATTAAATGGGCGGTGGTTCAAACCTCCTTAGTGCCTCTAATACACTTTCTAACAGAGATTGATGGTTGGATTTTAATTTGATCCAAAGCTGGCGACCCGTTTTGA
>JAUUYO010000242.1 GCA_030590405.1 Kangiellaceae bacterium | reverse complement strand
CCCCTGGCTCACTTGGAATAATCAACAAGCCGTTCTTTTTGATCTGCCAGCCAGGCAGTTCAGATATTTTAACGTTACTTTTTGGCCTCAGGACTTTATTTACCTTACCTTATTGTTAATCATTGCCGCAGTTGGATTATTTTTATTCACAACAGTTGCAGGTCGTCTCTGGTGTGGTTATGCCTGCCCGCAAACCGTCTGGACCGAAACCTTCATCTGGATCGAAGAGTTGGTTGAAGGCAACCGTAATAAAAGAATGAAGTTAGATAAAGGTCCGTGGAACTTAAACAAAATTACTCGTAAAACAATTAAGCAATTTTTGTGGATTAGTTTCGCATTGTTTACAGGTTATACCTTTGTTGGGTATTTTTCGCCAATAAAAGAACTAGGTCTCGGTTTAATTTCTTTTAACCTGGGACCTTGGGAGTGGTTTTGGGTTGGCATGTATTCACTTGCCACTTATGGCAATGCCGGTTGGTTACGCGAGCAGGTTTGTTTACATATGTGCCCCTATGCCAGATTTCAAAGTTCGATGTTTGATAAAGACACTTTAATTATTTCATACGACAAAGACCGTGGAGAATCTCGCGGCAAACGCAAGAAAAATTCTGATTACCAAACCAAAGGATTAGGCGATTGCATCGACTGCCATCAGTGCGTGGATGTGTGCCCAACAGGCATCGATATCAGAGATGGTTTACAGTATGAATGTATCGCTTGCGCCGCCTGTATCGATGTGTGCGATAACATAATGGATAAAATGAGCTACGACAAAGGTTTAATAAAATACACTACCGAAGTCGAAGAAGAATCTGGTGGAAAAATAAAAACCAAACTATTTCGTCCGCGAACTATTTATTACACCACTATTTTTGTTGCGGTGGTTTCGGCTTTTTTCTACTCCATCGGAAATCGTGTGCCTCTCGATATCAATGTAATTCGCGATAGAAATAATTTATTTGTCGAAACCTTTTCCGGTGAAATTGAAAATACTTATCAACTGAGAATATTAAATATGTCTCAAGTAGAACAGGAATATCACCTGACTATCTCCGGCTTTAAAACGATGATACTGGAAGGCGAAGATCGCTTTAGCATTGATTCGGGTGAAATACTGACACTCCCGATCCGAGTTAGAGTCCCCTTAAGCCAACTAAAGAAAAGATCGAGTGATATCCAATTTCATATAAAAGCAAAAAATGGTAATCGATACCAAGCATCATCAACCGGAAAATTCCTGGGGCCAAAACCTAAATGACTATTCAACACACTGACCTGGATTTTACTCCCTGGTATAAGCAAGGCTGGCCATGGGCACTTATCACAATCCCACTATTAACGGTTATTGCGTGTGGCATAACAATTTATATTGCGTTTAACACTGATGATAGTTTGGTTAAGGACAATTATTACAAAGAGGGCCTGGCGATTAACCAAAGTATAGAACGAATTGAATTTGCTCAAACTATCTCAGTCATCGCAAAAATCGAAATAGATAAACAGGCAAAGTTAATTCATCTGAATTTTCAATCTAGTCAAATTTTGCCAACCAGGCTGGTGCTTAAATTCTCTCATCCGACCCTTGAAAGCAAAGATCAGAGCTTTGAATTAGAATCTCTGTCTGGCGGAGACTTTGTTGCAGAATTAAATCACCTGGAAGAAGCATATTGGCATGTTAGCCTTGAAGACGGATCAAAATCTTGGGTGTTAAAATCTCGCTGGTTATATCCAGATAAGCCATTGATATTAATAGACGCCAACACCATCTAGTGTCAAGCTTTCAGTACAACATAACCTCATAAAAATAACATAACCTCATGAAAACAACATAAGCTCATGAAAACAACATGCTTCCATTGTGAACTGGATATTCCAGAAAACCTGGATTACCACTATGATGTGCTTGGCAAACGGCAGGCATTTTGTTGCGCAGGTTGCCTGGCAATCGCTGAAACTCTGGTTGAAAATAATTTAACCGATTTTTATCGTTTTAGAAGTAATGCGAGTAATAAGCCCGAAGAACTGATCCCTCAGGAAATACAAGATTTAGAAGCGCTGGATAATCTTTCCGTTCTCGAAGAAATAAGCGAACAACAACAAAATTTTCATTCAATAGAATTAGGTCTCGAAGGTATCACTTGTGCCGCCTGTGGCTGGTTGATAGAAAAAAAATTATCTGCACTACCCCAGGTAGAAAAAATCAGTGTCAACGTTTCGACTCAACGAGCCACCTTATTATGGTCAAAAGATTTCCCGCTAAGTGACATTTTAAAATCATTAGTTAAACTGGGTTACCGAGCCTACCCTTTCAGCGAAGATGCCAGGCAAAAATCTTTTGAGCAAAGCAATCGTTCCTATATCAAACGCCTGCTTGTGGCAGGCCTTGGAATGATGCAAGTGATGACCTATGCGCTGGCGATCTACATCGGAGAGTTTCAAGATATCTCAGCGGAACATCAACTGTTTCTCTACTGGATTAGCGCTATTGTCGCGACTCCAGTGGTATTTTATTCTGCCAAACCTTTTTTTCAAAGCGCCTGGAGAAATATCAAAGCTCGTCGATTAGGTATGAACCTGCCGGTGAGTATCGCCATACTATCAGCTTACACTGCGAGTGTTTATTCATTAATTTTTGACCGTTCTATTTATTATTTTGATTCGGTAGTGATGTTCACATTTTTTCTATTGATTGGACGTTATTTAGAGCATCGCGCCCGTTATCGATCTTTATTAAAACAACAAAATTTTCAACGCTTAATGCCGCTATCAGCGACTAAACGTCATTCAGATCAAAGCTTGAGCAGTATCACTATTTCGGAAATACAACCTGACGACATTTTGATCATCAATGCTGGTGGCATGATTCCGGTCGATGGCATTTTATTAGAAAATAACGCAGAAATTGATGAGTCAATTTTAACTGGCGAGTTTATGCCAGTCAACAAACAGCTCGGCGATTTACTTGCGAGTGGTTCGAGTAATTATTCCGCCAGCTTGAGCATGCAGGTCACTCAAGATTTTGCCCACAGTAAAATCCAATCACTAATTAACCTGCAACACAATGCTGAACAGATGAAACCTGACTCAGTTTCACTCGCCGATAAAATTGCTCACTGGTATGTCTTTGGGCTATTGGTGTTAGTGTGTGTAGCTGGCATTTACTGGTGGCGAATCGATCCTGAACAAGTTTTCCCAATTATTTTATCCGTTCTGGTGGTCAGTTGTCCCTGCGCGTTATCCCTGGCGACGCCTGCGGTTATTGCCGCCGCAACTTCTCAGCTTTCTGATATGGGATTGATGATCCGAACCAAAACCGCTTTATCAAAACTGGCTAAAATCAGCCGGGTATATTTTGATAAAACCGGCACACTCACAACCGGCCTTATGCATATTACCGAGGTAATCCCATTAACAGAGCTAACCAAAGAAAGCTGTTTGCAGATTGCCAGCCAGTTGGAAAATATATCGAACCACCCGATAGCCAGCGCGTTTAAAAAATATAAAACAGTCAACATGAAGTCGGAAAATTTACAAGAAACTATCGGGCAAGGTGTTTCAGGAACAATTGACGGTCAAAAGTATCAACTTGGTAATAAAGTATTTGTTGAAAAATTCCTACCGGCAGCTAATCAACTATTAAGTTGCGATGAAATGACTGATAAACAATTTGAAACCCATTTATTTCTGGTCTCAGGCAAAAAACACCTCGCTACGTTTATTTTACAAGACAGTCTAAAAAATAGTGCAAAACAGGCTATCGCAAAGCTCAAGCAATTGGCACTGCCAGTTACCTTACTAAGTGGAGACAGTGGTTCGGCGGTCGCTAACGCAGCTCGGCAATTAAACATTAGCGAATATATTTATAATGCAACGCCTCAGAAGAAACTCGATGTTATCGATAGCGCTCAACAACAAACTGACCGTTGTTTAATGATCGGCGATGGATTTAACGATGTAGGCGCACTGGCGGCAGCAAGTGTTAGCATCACCATGGCGACAGGCACCAACGTTTCTAAAGCGGCCAGTGATGCGGTATTGATTTCTAACGATCTGACCGTTATTCCAGAAAGCTTAAAGCTCGCGAAAAAGATTGAGCGGATCATCAAACAAAACATTTCCTGGGCGGTAGCATATAATTTAATTGCAATTCCTTTCGCCATGGCAGGGCTGGTTCCCGCATGGCTTGCAGCCATCGGAATGAGCTTTAGTTCGCTGGTGGTTGTTTTAAATGCGTTAAGACTCAGGAGTTAACGGTCATTATGTCTAAGTGACGACGGCTACACTAAAACCAACAAAGCCCAATCATTTTTGATCGGCCTATGGGGAATAACTTTCTCGGCTATTAATCAATCAACAATCAAATTTTTTCTTTTATTTAACCATTGGTGTTGGGTTGATAAAACTAACCCAACCTGTGGGCTAACTCAACCGCGACACACCCAATTAATTTGCCACAAGATTGTTTTTTGGAGGCCAACATATAAGCCTTGTCTTTCTATTGAAATCAACTTTATCTTTACAAAAAAACTTTGTATCGAGCAGTTCATTGTCAATAAAAGTTGTAACAGTAGACTTGGAGTGGTATTTTTGATAACTGTGTCCAATAGGCTCGGAGATAGAGAGCTTCTGATTGTTTGTATTGGATTATTTTTTGTCGGTGTTTGTTTATTTGATTGAATGGTGTTTCCTTTTTTTAACGACAGCTCTTGATATTGTTGCTCTAAAAACAACCGTGTCAAAAGATAAGTCATGATCCCTAAAAGCGTTTGTTGCTCAATCGAGATGGGGCTTTTTCCCCACGCTTT
>JAUUYO010000166.1 GCA_030590405.1 Kangiellaceae bacterium | reverse complement strand
GGGTTGCATAATATTAAAAATAAATGGGATACCCGGCCAAACCTGCAAATGCATATCAACGCGCCAATCATCGAGAATATTAACAAAATCACTGACACGGCTTAAATCAGAGTTAGAATCCAGCTTTATTGTTACTCGACGACTTTCACCAGCTAGCAGTTCAAAACCATTGAGATCGATCGTCGCAATAATATTTTCCTTTTGCTCGACAATAATCTGACTCGTTTCTATGATAATATCAAACTCGGTGGGATTGTTGATGACCATCTCAAAAGATAAGTTACTTAATGCTTTTCCACTGGTTAATTGACTAAACGAAGGGACTTGATAATCGATGGAAGACCAGTCGATACTGTATTCGGCTTTAAGCAGTTGGCTCTTATGATGCAAACTAACAATTAATCGGCTATGTAAAAACAGGCCACTTGTTAAAAGGGCTAACATGATGGCATATCCCCGAATGACCGATCTTTTAGCCGGTGGCAACATCAATTGGATTTCAGGTAATAAATAACTGGCGACCCGTGTACCCGCTGGCACTGCCAGGGTTAAAAAAACAATATTGGTCAAAAATAAAATACTGGCGATTTCAATCAATGACAGCTCTTCAAAACTAAATACCCAACGGCTTAACAAAATCACCGGCAAACTAAATAACAGTCCAAATGATAGGACTAATAGTGGTTTTTTAAAAAGCACTTTCAGGATCAACGAATATTGGGTACGGTGCCTTTGCAGGGTTGGTGAAATGAAATCTAAACCAAAAGTAAAAAATAAAAAAAGATAACTTAACCCAATTGAAATCCAACTGGTCCATTGGAAGGGATAATAGCCAATAAAAAGGATGATTGATTGCGCGGTTAAATAGATTAAGAAAAGTTTGGTTTCCTCCCAGGCTTGATAAAGGAGAGGGAATTCATCCACTTTTCCATTTTGATATTTGGCATCTTTCTCGAACTCCGCAGAATATTTCTCTTTGATCGGAAAAAGAAAGACCGACGCTAAAACCAATGAACCGGAAAGGATTGCATTGCTCACAACCGATTTAGTCTGAGATTCAAATAGAAAATTTGCCAAAGTTTCCGAGAGCCCATGCCAGGATTGTGGAAAGAGGTAGTCGAGTAACATGTTTTTGATCGACTCTTGATTGGCTAACATTAGCCAGATAACCAAACTAAAAATAACTATTCCAGTCAGGCCATAAATAGCCATCCAGCTCAGAGAACTGCGTCTTAGCTGAATTAAAGAGGCTGGTGCGTCGAATAATGCTATTTTTAGTTGCTGAAAAATCGTCATAAATGGATAAACAGACCCGGATTAAAATGAATTTACAAGATAGGTCGTTATTCTACTGAAATTGGTTTGAATTGAGTATAGATGAGCGAAATCATTTACAAAGGCGCATAATTCTAGAATAAAGCAACATTTACCAGTTCCAATGCTTTTGGTATTCGACCGTCTGTTTGACTTTTTCTATTGCAGTGTTAAAACGTTCAACCGTTTGATGGTTGACGGATTTTTTACTAAACATCAAAGATACACTAACATTTGAAACGATGACCTGATGACGTATCAGAAGCTTTTCATACCCCAATAAATACATCGTGTAAGTATGAACCATTGGATCGTCGAACAAACCATCGATCTGCCCCTGGATTAATGCATGGTAGCTATCATGACTATGATTAAAAAGGTGGAATAAACCTTTAAGTTGGGGATTTTTTTTTAGTGACTCGATGCTCTCACCATAGTAATTATCTTTGATTAACGCCGTCCGAAAGCCTTTTTGCATTAACTCTTTTAATGTACCGTTGGGATATTGTTTTAGTTTGTCTTTAGTGACGTACAGAGCCAAAATTTCTGGCCGATAAGGGGATGAAAAATAGGCGAATTTTTGTCTGGCTGGAGTGACCGTTGTATCTCCCATCATATCGATGGTTCCGGCTTTTATACCAGACAGGATAGTTGGCCAGTCACCCTGAATAAAGGTCAGCTGACAGTTGGCTTGTTTAGCAATATTTTTAAATAGTGTTGCCTGTAAGCCGGTGAACTCTCCAGCATGGTTGAGATACTGATAAGGGGGCCATAAAACCCATCCCATTTTAAGGTGGCAATTGGGCTGATTGGGAAGTTTTGTTGTTGTTTGATCAAGTGTTTCAGCAAGCAATTGAAAGCTAAGCAGCAGAGTACACAAAATGATCAAGCTGGTGAGTGATTTTTTCTGTTTGACCAGGCGGTGAGTTTTCAACATGGAAATTGTGAAGACATAAGGCTAATAATCTTATAAGTATAGCCAATAGATAGCGAAAAAGTTAAATTTTTTGTTCTGATTGAATAACAGGTCTCACTAATACAAGCCCCAATATAGCAATTTGTCGATTATCCAGCTATAGTGACCAATTCCAATTCCATTGGCTTTTAGTCTATTGAAAAACAGCCTTTCAAATCATTTAATTAGCATTCTGATTTTTCTAATGATCAGCTATTTATCAATTTATTTTTATATTGATACTTCTCATAAGTGGGTGAAACTCGGTAGTGGTATTAGTCTGTTTAATGATTTAATTTATTATGTTGAAATTCCTTTTGCGGTGTTTGTTTCAGCACTTTTCTTTTTTCCATCGATCAAGAACCCACTGTTTCGCTATTTTCTTCCAATTGTACCGGTTCTGGTTTTGTATGGATTAGTCGACGGTTTTTTTAACTATATGGGGCGCTCGCCACATTTTTCAGACTTTCAAAACTACAACACCGTATTTCAATTTTCAGCAGGGTTGGCGTTGAGTCTCTTTTTATTTGTCGGATTGATCCCTTTGTCTATCTGGGGGCTTATTTATAGTGTGAGAAAAGTCTGCTCGAAAAAACAAATGCTCAACTCCCTGACGGTTAGAGCAGTCTTGGTAAGCTTGTTACTATTTTTCGTATCGAGCGAGATGTTTAACCAGTTTCATGCACAACAATTTCATTATACGGTTTGGTCTGAGGAAGATACCTTAAGAGAAAATGGCAAGTTTTCCAGTTTTATTTATTATTCAAATCAGGAGCGCCTCAATCAAAAAAAATTAGCGAAAATTAGTTTAAATCAATCAGCTGTCAATCTTCATGAGCAACTTTATTCCGGAGTTGTCACAAAGCCGCAAAATATTCATATGATTGTGCTGGAGAGTTTTATCGATCCAAGGTTAATTCAACAACTTAAGTTTGAACATGCAATTTTGGCCAGTGAATTGATGCCTTACCTAAATCAGGATAAAGACTTTTCCCATGTTATTTCACCCATTTATGGCGGCGGTACGGCGCAGGCAGAATTTGAATTGTTAACCGGGTTAAGAGCTTTATCCAAAGTGAATCAAATTGAATTTAATGTGATGAAGGGCGGTAGTATCAATAGTTTTGTTCGCCACCTGGGAAAAAATCATTACCGTTCAATTGCCACGATTGCCCCTAGCTCCAGCTTTTTTAATTCAAGGCTCGCTTACCAAAGTCTTGGATTTACAGATATTGAATATTTGCAAGACGATAGAGATTCAAGTGGTTTGCCAGATAACGGCCCCTTATTCGACGGTGATTTGTTGCAGCAAAATTTAAAAAAAGTAAAACAGGCTCTGACAAAAAATAACGGCCCGATATTTAATTATGTGCTTGGCATGTACGGACATTTGCCTTTTGCCAGAGATGAATTTAAACGTCCCGATGTGATCAAGGTCGAACATGAAGACGACCGCCTTAGACGAATATCCAATCAGTTCTATTACCGAACCAAAGCGATTGCAAAATATTTACAGGCACTTATCACACTCGATAAAAATGCCATTATTTATATTACCAGCGATCATTTGCCTTCAATACTCGGCCAAAAAACTACTTATCGATTGAATAATAAAGTTAATATTGCATTATTTATCAACCAGGGACAAGC
Organism: Kangiellaceae bacterium; assembly: GCA_030590405.1. Taxonomy (GTDB): domain Bacteria; phylum Pseudomonadota; class Gammaproteobacteria; order Enterobacterales; family Kangiellaceae. Next base: position 3,590 of record JAUUYO010000166.1, on the reverse strand, counting down.
CGTCGATGTATCAGGTAAAAGCCTTTATCAAATCCCCTGGTTTATTTGGGATCTATTGACCGAAAAAGTGATCAATCGAAATCTGCAAGATGCTGATATGGAAAGACTCTATTTTAGGGCGTTGTCCGAAAGTCTAGATTTGTAGAAAAATATTTAGCTGACAGAGCGTGGTGAGCGGGTGCCAATAAGCGAAAAGCCCGGAACCAGTCCTCATTTTTACCAATCGCTTCCTCCAATAATTGTAAGAATGTTTGTTTTTTGCACAAAAAATGGCATAATCCGCGACCTTAAAAATAAAAAGATGTCTAACATTCACGGATAGATGGAGGTTTGGGGGCCTGATAATCTGATGACTCGACCTATTAAACCACTACTGCAATGCGGCGTGATCCTTTGTTTGTTTTATTTTGTGACCTTGACGGTGATGCATTTTGCCACGTTTGGCGAATCTCAACCAAACGAAAGCTTTACCAATGCTCGCTTCATCATGTTTATTTTGCTTTCTCCTATTTTATTTAAGTATTTGATTCAGGTGACCACTGCGCCTTTTTATTCCGTGGTCGAAAAGTGCCGTACAACCAATCTCAACCTCTTTGATGTGACCAAAGTCTCGGTCCTCATTCCGGCCTATAATGAAGAGGTAGGGATTTTGAAAACCCTCAACTCGGTGATCAATACCAATTATCCTGAACTGGAAATTATCGTTATTAACGATGGTTCAACCGATGAAACTCATCAGCTGGTGTCAAAGTTTATCCAGCGTTACGAGCAGGAACATTCACCAACCGATGTAAACGTAGCGGTCATTAAGTATTTAAAACTGCCCAACGGCGGCAAAGCCAAAGCGCTTAATCAAGGATTGCGGATTGCCAGTGGTGAAATTATCCTGACGGTTGACGCGGATAGCGTGATGGACAACCAGATGATCGTTAATATGGTCAAGCGATTTACCGATGACAAAGTGGCCGCTGTGGCGGGTAACGTGGTGGTTGCCAATCGAAAAAAACCAATCGAGCTGCTTCAACAATTGGAATATTTACACGGTTTCTGGTTTAAACGGGCCGATTCTAACTTTAATTCGGTGCATATTATTGGCGGCGCAGCTGCGGCATATCGTAAAACTATTTTGCAAGACGCTGGCGGATTTGATGAAAATATTATCACCGAAGATGTCGAGCTTTCGACCCGTCTGTTAGCGCTGGGTTATACCACTCGCTATGCCGCTGATGCGGTGGTTTATACCGAAGGTCCGTCCGAGTGGAAATGTTTATGTTCACAAAGGCTGCGCTGGAAATTCGGGCGGTTATTAACCTATATAAAACACCGTTCTTTATTTTTTAGTCTGTCGAAAAAACATCACCCTTATTTAAGTTGTCTGGTGCTGCCGGTAGCCATTTACGCTGAATTAGCGTTGTTTTTGGAAGCGATCTTATTGACCGTTTTTTATGGTTATACGATTTATACTGGTGACTATATGCCGTTGGCCTTTATGATTTGTTTTGTCTCTAGCATTATCACTTTGCAGATTTTATTTGACCCTAAAATGAAGTTTCATAGTAATTTATTACTACTCGCGCCTGTGGCCTGGTTAATGCTTTACGTGATCGATTTAGTGGAGTTTCAGGCGCTTTGCCGCAGTTTGCATCGTTTGATTAAACGAGAAAATCTGGAGTGGCAAACCTGGGCGCGAGTGGGAATTATTAGTCGTAGCGTTGCGAGACAAGTGGATCATTCCTGAGCTGTTACTTTATAAGCTTTTTCGATACTCACCTGGCGTTTGCCCGGTGAGTTTTTTAAACCAGCGATAAAAAGAGCGCGGCTCTTCAAACCCCAATTTTATTCCGATTTGAGTCAAGTTAAGCGCGGTGTTGAGTAGTAGTTGGTTAACTTGGCGCAACCGAACCCGATCTAACACGGATTGAAAACCGGTATTTTCTGCTGTCAATCGCCGTTGCAAGGTCTTACTGCCGATCCCTATTAATTTGGCAATTGCTTGCTGAGTAAAATGGCCTGTTTCTAAATTCAGCTTGATCAAATATTCTACCTGAGAAACAACATCCTGCTCTTGTGAAAGATTATCAATTAGCTCTTTGGCATGAGCTTCCAGAGTGGATAATAATTGTTTATTGCCTTTATTCAGCGGCAGGGCAAGCATCGCCTCCGAAAACAAAATACTATCACTTGCCTGATTAAATAACACCGGACAAGCAAATAATTTTTGATATTCCTGTTGTTCTAAACGATCCGGCGTTTGGCGGGTCAACCACACTTTACTCGGATTGCTCGGATTACTGGGTTGGTCACACAAATAACGAGCAAAGGTTAGCCAGGAAGCAAGGCAGTTATCCACCATATGTCGGCGGACTAATGGATCGGAAAACCCGCAGCGCCAACTGATTTTAAAATCATCTCCATATTTTTCAAAGGTCGAAGTCCCCATGTCGCCCACCAATTTTTCAAAGGGTTGAATTTTGCTGATTGCTTCACCCAGGGTTTCGCAATTCATGCTGATATAACCGAGTACGCTGTAGGAGCCTGGCTGAACAAATTGCGCAGTGTGTAAGCCAAACAACGGGTCTTGGGACAAGCGGAGCAGCTCACTAATTAACTGTTGAAACTTGAGTCCTGTAATGTGTCCACTATTGTCTGAAAGCTGCTCAGGGGATAAGTTGAGGTTGAGTAATATTGCTTCAACCGGCAAATTCAGTGTTTCAGCGAGTTGTAGGTATTGATTGACCGCTGGAATGGAAGCCTGACCTAAATCCGGGGTTGAATGGCTTTGCTCAAGCATAAATTCCTCGTTATTGATCGTTATTGATCGTTATTTATGGTTATTTACCGCTATTGCTCGCTACTGGCTGCTTGTCCTATTATGCCCCTAACTGTGTCTTTTTGGGACATTTTATTGATTGTTTTTCTGTTTTATACTGAATTTCTAAGTTGATCGGGTGGACAAAAAATTATGAGACGTTGGAACGGTTGGGGTGATGAAGCCAATAGTATGCAGTTACCAGATTCTGCAGGCGATTTTCTGGCGCAAAAGGTGGGGGAGGCAAAGCCGTTAGCCGATTGTGGTTTGGCTGAGGTGTTAGCCGCAGTTCCCGCCAGTCGATTGCCCAGGCATCCACTGATCAGTGATGATAAAGAGCTGCGGGTGAGACACGCTCGTGGACAGTCGCTGCCAGATTGGCTGGCCATGCGCAGTGGTGACTTTGGTGTTTTTCCAGACGGGGTTTGCTTTCCGGAAAATCGCCAGCAGGTGCAGGAAATTCTCAGCTTTGCTAAACAGCATAATATCGAACTCATTCCTTATGGCGTTTTCCATCTCCCCGGATTCATTGTTCAACTGTTTATAGATAGAAAGTGCAGATCTTGAATCTCTTTCTGCCAGATCAAATTTTCCCAATACTGTATTTACCTGTGAAAGTGTTAGATATGTATCAGCAAGAGAGCCTAGTTTCGTGCTTTTTATACTTGATTCCAAGCCTTCACTTAATACCACTACACTGTCCAGACATGCAATACCTCTTTTGAAATCCCCCATGTATAAGTGAACCTTACCTATTTCCCTCAAATCTTCAATTATTCCG
>JAUUYO010000180.1 GCA_030590405.1 Kangiellaceae bacterium | reverse complement strand
GGCAGACAGTTGCCATGGGCAAATGGTGATCACGGTGGATAACAGTGATCGCTGCCTATTAGTGTACCCGCTCAATGAGTGGGAGGTGGTTGATTCCGAGATGCGTTGAGTAAACTCAGCCTCAATGATGCCTCGTTGTTTTTCGAACCCGAAAACTCGCAAGCTTTAGGGTTTGGTTTTCGTTGTGGTTTTCTTGGTATGTTGCATATGGAGATCATCCAGGAGCGATTGGAAAGAGAATATGATTTAGATCTGATCACCACCGCGCCAACCGTTGTGTATGAGATCCTGACCAGTAAAAACGAACTGGTTTATGTGGATAACCCGGCAAAATTGCCCGATGCCAGTACCATCGAAGAGTTGCGCGAGCCGATAGCTGAAGTGAATATATTAGTGCCCCAAGATCATTTAGGCAGTGTAATTACTTTGTGCATTGAAAGGCGCGGTGTGCAAACCAAGATGGAATACGTAGGGATCCAGGTCGCCTTGACTTACGAAATTCCCATGAACGAAGTGGTGCTCGATTTCTTTGACCGATTGAAATCTGTTAGCCGTGGTTACGCTTCATTAGATTACGGTTTTAAACATTTCCAGGCCGCTGATTTGATTAAATTAGATGTACTGATCAATGGCGAAACCGTTGATGCCTTGGCGATTATTGTTCATCGTGAGCAGGCTAAATACCGTGGTCGCGATCTGGTTAATAAAATGAAAGAGCTGATCCCAAGGCAGATGTTTGAAGTGGCCATTCAAGCGGCCATTGGTTCACATATTATTTCTCGCGCCACGGTTAAAGCGCTGCGCAAAAATGTTATCGCAAAATGTTATGGCGGCGATGTGAGTCGTAAACGTAAGTTGCTGGAAAAACAAAAAGCCGGTAAAAAGCGAATGAAGAGTATTGGTAAAGTGGATATTCCTCAGGAGGCATTTTTGGCGGTGCTAAAAATTAATGATTAAGATCTTCTTGGCCAGGTGCTAAGCGCCAGGTTCGTAGGGTGTATTAGCATTTTTTGCGTAATACACCGAAAGTTTTGCAGAAAATATTTGTAAAAATAAAGACAGGAAAAATAAATGAGTAGTTCATACGGAATTATTTTAGTGGTATTGATGTTTGTTTCGGGGATCATCTGGTTAATAGATTCTCAAACTGCCGGTAAAAAACGTAAAGCAGCGGTTAAAAAATTGTATGATGATATGCTCAAGCCACCGCAAGAAGCGATTGAATCTGTTTCCAAAGAACCGATCCATGTTGATTATGCCAAGTCTTTCTTTCCTATTTTATTTTTTATTGTGGTATTACGATCATTTTTATATGAGCCGTTTCAGATCCCATCAGCCTCAATGAAACCAACCTTAACCGAAGGTGATTTTATTCTGGTAAACAAGTACGACTACGGTTTAAGATTGCCGATCACTTCCGAAAAAATCATTGAAGTAGGCTTGCCTCAAAGAGGTGATGTGGCGGTTTTTCGAGCGCCAGATACCGGTGAAGATTACATCAAACGAGTGATTGGTCTGCCGGGTGATACCGTCATTTATACCCGCGAGAAAGAGCTTTATATCAAACCTTTTTGCGCGCAGGGTGTCCCTGCGTCTGAATGTCCACAAAAAATGCATATCAAGAAAACCGCTGTGCCAGGGCCGGGTTATATCGATAAAAATCCCAACAGTGGTGTCGGTTATATTAATATTGAATACAGCGAAGATCTTGATGGGGTCGAGCACGGAATCTTGAATAACCCCGAGCGTCCTCAATACACTAAACAGGGGCGCTATGAGGACTCTCAATTTAAGGTGCCAATGGGCAAATATTTTGTGATGGGCGATAATCGAGATAACAGTAAAGACAGCCGTTACTGGGACACCAGCCATTTTGTTCCGGAAGAAAATATGGTCGGTCACGCAGTGAGCATCTGGATGCATTTTGAGTTTGGCATAAAAACCAAATATTTGAGCTGGATCCCGACAGGTATTGATCTGGATAGAGTCGGGGCGATCAAATAATCAAAACTATGCTAGTATTGATTTAATGAAATTTGTTGATAATGGCTTGAGAGGATTGTATGAATCGTAAATATCAAAACGGCGCGACTATGTGGAGCTGGTTAACCATCATGGTGATGGTCGGTTTCCTGGGCATGTTAGCTTTTAAAGTAGTACCGATTTATTTTGAACATCGCGTTGTTCGCGCAGCACTACAAGATGTAGTGGATAGTCGAGAATTTGTCAACATGTCCAACAAGTCCATCCTTCGCAGTATTCAGAGCCGCATGACCATCAATAATGTTAGAACCATTGATGCGAAATCGTTTACCGCCAAGCGTGATAGAACTGGCGACAAATTCATTTTGGTTAAATATGATGTGAAGGTTCCTATTATGAGTAACTTGTCGGCGGTAGTGGAATTTAACGAAGAAATCCGAAAAAAATGATGACTTGCATTTATTAACAATTTGGCTCAATACAAAACTCAATGTCAATTAAACCTAATTTTGATTTATTGCAAAAGGCAATCGATTACAAGTTCAAAGAACTCTCATTATTAAAGCAAGCTTTAACTCACCGTAGCGCACACCATAAACATAATGAGCGACTGGAATTTCTTGGTGATGCGATCCTTGGTAGTGTGATCGCAACGGAACTTTATACAAAGTTTCCTAAAGCTGATGAAGGACAATTGAGCCGCCTTAGAGCTTTTCTGGTGAAAGAAAAAGCTTTGTCTGAACTCGCCACAGAACTCAATTTTAGCCAGTTTTTGATCCTGGGGAGTGGTGAACTTAAAAGTGGCGGGTTCAGGCGCGCGTCAATTTTATCGGATACCTTTGAAGCGATCATCGGAGCCGTTTTATTAGATAGTGATTATCAAACGGCGCAACACTACATCTTAAATCTTTATCAGCAAAAACTTACCAGTCTTTCTTTAACGATGGCTGAAAAAGATCCCAAAACAAAATTGCAGGAATGGTTGCAAGCGCGAAGTCATAATACCCCGGTGTATGATGTGACTCGTTCGGCAGGTAAAGACCATGCTAAGACCTATTGGGTTAAATGTCGTTTGGACTATCAAAATATTCAGGTTGAAGGTTTTGGCGCTAGTCGGCGTAAAGCAGAACAAGACGCGGCAGATAAAGCCATGAACCAGATAAAAACGGAAAAATAATTTAAATGACTTCTCAAAAAAACAAGCAAAAAAAACAAACCAGACATTGTGGGTTTGTGGCCTTTGTCGGCAGACCTAACGTCGGAAAATCAACCCTTTTAAATCATTTGCTAGGTCAAAAACTCAGCATCACTTCTCGTAAGCCGCAAACTACCCGACATCGCATTTTAGGGATCGATACCGCCGGAACCACACAGATGGTTTATGTGGATACTCCCGGTATTCATAAAAATGAAGCACGAGCGATTAACCGGCTGATGAATCGGGCCGCGTCCAGTTCAATTGCCGATGTTGATGTAGTGGTTTTTATTGTTGAGCCTGAACGATGGACAGAAGATGATGAGCTGGTTTTAGATCATATTAAAAAATCGAATAAGCCCATTATTTTATTTGTTAATAAAATTGATCAAATAAAAGAGAAAGAAAAGCTGTTGCCTTTTTTACAAGCTTTATCGGATAAATACAAATTCCAACATCTAATTCCCGGTGCCGCGCTGCTTGGCGATCAGGTTGAAGCGCTTAAAAAGTTATTGGTCAGTTATATGCCAGAAGGCGATTTTGTTTTTCCAGAAGAATATTACACGGATCGCAGTGAACGCTTTTTAGCTGCCGAAATTATACGAGAAAAATTAATTCGCCAACTGGGCGACGAATTGCCTTATTCGATCACGGTTGAAATTGAGCAATTTAAGATAGATGAAACCGGCTTACTAAGAATCAATGGGTTAATTCTGGTTGAGCGTAATGGACAAAAATCTATCGTCATCGGTAAAGGTGGCAGTCGTCTTAAAAAGGTCGGCACTGATGCAAGAAAAGACATGAGTGAAATTTTTGGTGAGAAAATATTCCTGGAGCTTTGGGTGAAAGTCAAAGACGGCTGGGCGGATGATGAGAGAGCGTTGCGCTCACTAGGGTTTGATGAAAATTCGTAGCTATTTAATTACCAGCAGAGCTAGCTAAAAGGAATGAGCACAAAATCAACAGCCTGTTATATACTTCATACCAGACCATTCAAAGAAACCAGTTTAATCCTCAACCTGTTTAGTCAAAATTATGGCCGGTTTGGGTTGCTGGCCAAAGGCGTAAAAAGAAAAAATGCGCAGGCGCAAAGAGCGATTTTACAACCATTTAATTTATTAAATGTTGATTATGTTGGCCGTGGTGAACTTAAGATTTTAACGGATGTTGAGTTGACTGAAAAGCTATCTGTTGCTGAAACCAGCAGCTTATCTAATAGAGCTTTGGCTTGTGGTTATTATCTAAACGAACTATTGTTGAGGTCGCTTCAAGAGTGGCAAGAATTTGAGTTGCTATTTGAGGTTTATGACAAGAGTATTAAACAACTACAAAGTAGCGACGAATTCCCCCCCATATTGAGAAATTTTGAAGTCGCGTTGCTTGGCGAGTTGGGGGTTGCTCCTGAGTGGCATATTGATATTCATGGCGATCCCATTGGTAGTGAGAGATATTATCACTTTAATCCTGAACATGGATTTGAACAGGTTAAAAAATTTCACAAAGAAAATTTAATCGGTGATGTTGAGAATAGATTTGGCGGGGATAGTGGCTTTCGCGGTGACGCAATTTTATCTTTAGGTAACGGTATTTATAAGCCTGAAACTCATAAAACCTGTCAAAAGATTACCCAATTGATGCTTCGCGAAATTATTGGCGACAGGCCATTAGAAAGTAGAAAGTTGTGGCTATAGCATACGATTGAAAATTGAAAATTGAAAAGAGTTGAGCATTGAGAGTAAATTAATATGAGCCAAAAAAATCCAATCTATTTAGGGGTCAATGTTGATCACGTTGCAACATTACGCGAGGCGCGTGGCACCCACTATCCGCAAGTTTTTCACGCGGCATTACTCGCTGAACAAGCCGGAGCCGATGGTATTACCATTCACTTGCGAGAAGATCGCCGGCATATTCAAGATCGTGATGTAGAGTTAGTCAAAGAAAATATTAACAGCCGACTGAATTTGGAAATGGCGGTGACCGATGAAATGGTTGCTATCGCCAAAAAAACTAATCCGGAATATGTTTGTCTGGTGCCTGAAAAAAGAGAAGAGCTGACCACTGAAGGTGGCCTGGATGTGCTGGCAAATTATGACAAGATTAAACGCGCGTGTGATGAACTTGGCGAGCAAGGGATTAAAGTATCTTTGTTTATCGATGCAAAAGAAAAACAAATTGAAGCGGCACAAAAAGTAGGTGCACCTTATATTGAAATTCATACCGGACATTATGCCGATGCGAAAAATCAGGCCGAACGTGATCAACAATTACATTACATCCTGCAAGGGGTAGAGCAGGCAAAAAAATTAGGTATTGTGGTGAATGCGGGTCACGGACTGCACTATCACAATGTTGCCGCTATTGCCGCTATTGAAGATATTTATGAACTTAATATTGGCCATTCAATTATCGCCAGATCCGTATTTACCGGAATAGAAAAAGCGGTCGCCGATATGAAACAAATTATGCTTGAGGCGCGCCAGTGAGTATTTATGGTATTGGCATTGATATCGTGCAGATCGACCGCGTCCTTTCATCAGTTAGTCGGCACGGTGATGGTTTTGCAAAAAAAATTCTGCATGCCAATGAGTTTAAAAAATATTCGGCGCTAAAATATAAAGAACGATATCTGGCCAAGCGATTTGCCGCGAAAGAAGCATTTGCTAAAGCCTTAGGAACCGGCATTGTCGAAGGGGTGACACTGCCAAAAATAGAAGTGGTTAACAGTGAAGCCGGAAAACCTGAAATTCTGTTACATGGTGCTACCCTGGAGAAAGTAAGCGCACTTAAAATCCAATCAATTTTTCTTAGCATCAGTGACGAAAAAGAATATGCCGTTGCTCAAGTTATCCTTGAAAAATAGGCCCGTCACAGTGAAATCTGAATCCCCATCCACCTCTGAAGTAAATCCAGTTGTAATACCTTTTATAGTCGGGTGATCTAGATCAAGCTAGCCGTGTAGCCATTGTTATACGCTGATAGCTTTCTAACAATCAAGGAAGTATTGATATGTCACTCAACACCGATGAATTATTAGCGACCTGCCATGAGCTAAAAGAAAAGTTTGCCAGCAGGGCTTCCAAGTATGATGCTGAAGCATCATTTCCTGTAGAAAATTTTAACGATCTCCGAAACGCTGGCCTGATGGGTCTAATGGTTTCTGAGAGCCATGGCGGAATGGGGGCTAATTTTTATCAATATACCCGTGCTGCGGGCATCTTTGCTCAAGGTTGTGCCTCTACAGCGGTTGCTTTTAATATGCACAATATTGTGGTGGGAGCATTGGCAGAAGTTGATTTGTCTAACGCTGAGGGCAGATTTGGGCAAATAATGAAAGATTTCCAAGATTGGGCGTTTGCTGAGGCAATGGCAGGTAAGGTCTTTGGCGCAGCGTTGACCGAGCCGAATGTCGGTTTTCATCCTGGTGCTTTGAGTACTACTTATAAAAAAGTGGATGGCGGATATTTACTGAATGGCAAAAAGAGTTTTGTTTCTATGTCTGGCTATGCGGATTATTACGTTGTGGCAGCAGTTCCCGAAGTTCAACCCGGCGGAGAAGTGCCAGTGGTTAGCTGGTTAGTCTTACCCAAGGACGATCCCGGTATAGAAATAGAAGAAATGTGGGATACCATGGGAATGCGTGGCACGGTTTCAAATAATATGAAATTGACCGATGTATTTGTTCCCAGAAATAGGCTTTTCTTAGGATTTGAAGGGTTGGTATTGCAAAAGCTAGCAAGTGAACCACAT
>JAUUYO010000193.1 GCA_030590405.1 Kangiellaceae bacterium | reverse complement strand
ATCTAATCCGGTTTCACCAATCGCGACCACTTTAGGGTGAGATGCCACTTTAGCTAGCGATTGAATGCTGGCTGATTCGCCCTTAGTGTACAAGGGATGGATGCCAACGGTGGCATGAATATTTGGGTGGCTTTCAGCAATTTTAATCACTTCTTTTTGATTTTCGGCATTAATGGCAACGCAAAGGAAGTGCTCAACCCCTTTTTGGTTGGCGGCTTCAATGGCTTTGTCAAATTGATTATCGAAAGGTGTCAGATCGAGACGATCCAGGTGACAGTGGGAATCTGCTAACATGTGGGGGGGTATCTTTGCTAATTTATTAATTTATAAGATGAGCTGAAGTCTACATTGTGTGGGTGATTCGATCAGACTCAAGCACACCCGCTAAGTGCGTTTCTATTTTGCCTCGAGTAACGCCTTTATCCTGCTCACTAAACTGTACACCGATACCGCTGGCTTTGTTACCTTGAGCGCCTTTGGGAGTGATCCAGATGATTTTTCCAGCAACCGGTAATCTTTCGTTATCGTCCATCAAGGTCAATAGCATAAAGACTTCGTCGCCCAGTGAATATTTTTTATTGGTCGGAATAAACAAGCCACCATTTTGAATAAAAGGCATATAGGCGGCATAAAGTGCACCTTTATCTTTGATGGTGAGTTGTAATATGCCATGTTTGGGGGCGGCCGCCGGACTTGCCATAAAGTGAATATTCTTCTTTGTGAGTTATCTAGCTGAATAATGGACTATTTTTCTACCTAATTCAAACCATTGTATTAAAATTGCTTCTAATTGCAGGCTACTTTGCAAATTACTACCTGCACATTGGGCGCGATTATATTCGACTAATTCAAAATATAGTTGACTCGCTAAAGAGGCAGGCACCTTCGCATAAATCTCTTGATTAGAGTTTAGTATAGATAGCTGGACATTTTGGAAATATTTGGCAATCTGGAGCCAAAGCAACTCCTCCAACTCAGTATATTCCGATAAAAATTCAGTTGGGGTGAGTTGAGTGGCTAAAATAGCGTCAAGGCTCTGGTTAAGCTGTTGATATCGCAAGCCTGTTCCCTCTTGAATAAAGTTAAGCGCTGCAAAAGGCGCAAACTGACATTGATTGAGCGCGTCGAACGCTTCGGACTCATTGCAGTGAGCTGCTTCCATCAGCCAGCAAGAAAGTTGTTGATCAACAAGCTTTAATCGCAATAACTGACAACGACTTTTAATTGTTGCAGGCACTTGTTGCAGACTACTGGCTAACATCAACACCAGTGTATTATCTCCCGGCTCTTCCAGCGTTTTTAAAATGGCATTAAACGCGCCCCGAGTCATTTTTTCCACCGACATAACGATTGCGATCCGCCAACCATTTAACTGGGAGGTCTCCACTAGTTTATTAGTTAACTGCCTGATTTGATCGATACCAATGGATTTTTTCTGTTTGCCCTTGTTATCGGTCAGACAATCGACCTGAGATAAATCAGGATGACTGTCGGCGTTAACTAATAAGCAACTTTTACACTGCCCGCAAGCCTTATTTAATTGCTGCGCCGATGCTTGGCAAAGGATTGATTTAGCCAGGTTGGTGGCAAATGATTTTTTCCCTGATTGCTCCGGGGCAACCACCAGCAAACCGTGTGGCAGCTTATCCGCGTCAAATGATTTCTTGATCCGCTGAAATACTTCTTCTAACCAGAAATATTGTTGCTCTTGATTGCTCATATTATTGATTATAGGTTTGTTCGAGGACTGATTTTAACGAAGTTTGAACTTGTGAAATGTCTGGCGCAGCATCAATCACAGCCATACGTTGAGGATTTTGCTCTGCCCGCAGTAAGTAGGCGGCCCGTATCTTTTCATAAAACGCCATCTTTTCTGTTTCAAACCGATCGGCTTTACCGCGTTTTTTAGTCCGAGCAATGCCCTCTTCCACCGACATATCCAGCAGCAAGGTCAAGTCAGGTTTAAACCCGTCCAGACACCACTCTTCTAATTGTTGAATGCGAGAAAAATCTAAACCTCTTCCTCCCCCCTGATAGGCATAACTGGCATCAACAAAGCGATCGCAAATGACCGAAGTGCCTTGTTCCAGCGCAGGTTTGATCACCTGATTTACATGTTGACAGCGGGCAGCAAACATCAATAAAAGCTCGGTGTCGGCTTCGACTTTTTCTTCTCGTTCGGATAGCAAAATATTTCTTAACTCTTCCGCCATTGGCGTTCCACCCGGCTCACGGGTCAGCAAAACTTTATGGCCTAAAGATTCGATATAATTTTGCACAAACTTGAGACTAGTCGTTTTGCCGACACCCTCACTGCCTTCAAGTGAAATAAACATGCCTTTGGATTTGTTCATAAGTCAATCTTTTTTACTTTATATTGGAATGGGATTTTACGTTATTAACCGATAAAATGTCGAATAGATTAAAATCTATTCGTTAGTTCAGGGCTTGTTGATCTTTCATAAATCAACAAGCTCCGATTCAGTTTTTTTTATTTCGAGCCAGCATTCTTTTAACAGCCTGTTGGTGCTCCGCATAAGTTTCACTAAAATAGTGTCCACCAGTTCCATCCGCGACAAAATAGAGCGAATTCCCTCCATCGGGATGTAGCGCTGCATGGATTGACTCTCCACTCGGCATAGCAATCGGCGTTGGCGGTAGTCCTTTGATAATATAAGTATTATATGCCGTAGCGGTCCTTTTATCTCTCCAGGTTATATCACCATTAAACTCAGGACCAATGCCATAAATAATGGTTGGATCAGTCTGCAAACGCATTTTCTTCTGCAAACGCCTGACAAATACACCAGCAATTTGAGACCTTTCTGAAGCAATACCGGTTTCTTTTTCTATAATGGAAGCCATGATTAACGCTTGATAGGCCGAATCATAAGGCAAATCTAATCCTCGTTGTTGCCATTCCTGTTGTAGCACTTGCTGCATTTCTTTGGTGGCACGTTGGATAACCGATAATGCCGAATCACCCTTGGTAAAATAATAAGTTTCAGGATAAAACCAACCTTCTAATTTCAGAGAGTCGATCTGCAGGACAGGTAACAATTCGCGAGGCTCCGAAGGTTTGAGCGGAGTCAAACGCGTTTCGGAATGAAGATTGTTGAGTATTTCAAAGGCTGTTTGTCCTTCGATAATTGTAAATGCGTACTGGATCACCCGCCCCATACTTAACTGAGTCAATAACTGCTCAGGCGTCATGCTGGCCTTGAGTCTATATTCGCCAGCTTTTAATTGACTGAAGCTAGGATTAATTTTAGCCAGTAACTTTAAGTAGTAACGATGTTTGATCAGCCCCTTAGCCTGTAATTGACTTGCCAACTTGTTAATGCCGCTCCCTGGAGCCAGAATTAACGAGCGCTCTGATTCAGAGATGTAAATCGGTTGTTTGACAAAATCACGATAATCTAACCAAAACCAATAGCTTGCCAAAAAAATCAAAAGCGTCAGCGTACCAAAAAACAGACGTTTGGTCTTTAACAGCATAAGAACAGGTTTTAAAAAAGTTGAAAAGCCGCTTAATTTCATATTCTTGTTACCAACTTCCTAATATAGTTGCTATTTTCAAGCTTGACCAATCGATCATTAATTGATTTTACCGGCCAGATGCCTGTCAAACTATTAGTTACAAAAGCGGCATCAACATCGGTTAAATCTGAGCGATGAATGTCGCTAATGCTGTATTGAATATTTTGTTGGTTTAACATCTCGATGGTCCTATCTCGGGTAATTCCCTCAATACCGCAGTTTGATAGCTTAGGCGTTAACCATACGCCGTTTAATCTGACAAACAAATTACTCTTACTACCGCAAATGACTAAATCACCGTGATACATCAGTGCCTCCTGATTAATACTGGATATTTCGCTAGCCGCTAAAACTGAGTCCAGGCGGTTTATATGTTTGATCCCCGCTAAAGTGGGGTTACAGGAAATCACTGTTTTGGCATCAATCAGCTGGCAGTAGTCACAGGGTAGAGCAGGCAATTTTGAAAGTAGGATTGTGCAGACGGTTTTTGCATCAGCTGCAATCGCATAACCTCTTTGTTGCTGCTGACGAGCAATGCTAATGCGGATTGCGGCGCTTTCAATCTGGCTAACCAGTTGTTTTAGTCTGTCTTGTAATTGGCTAAGATCCAGGCCCGTAAATAAAAGTCGATCAGCTGACATGCGCAATCGTTTAAAATGTCGTTGCTGGTGGCAAAATTGAGAGTCTTGAATAATCCCAGTGGTAAAGAAGCCATCGCCAAACAAACTCGCCCGTTCCAATGTGGGCAAGGGATTTTGATCTTTGTCTATTTGGTTGATGACTGCTATGTGCATCTAAGCTTTCCAGAGTGCCTGATATTAAACAAGGTTTTATTGTGTGTTCTTGTTATTCGCTAAATATCGAAAACAACAAGGAACCGTTAGTTCCGCCAAACCCAAACGAGTTACATAATGCATGTTTCATATTGGTCTGTTGCGCCTCATTGGCCACATAATTTAGATCGCAACCTTTACTTGGGTTTTCCAGATTAATCGTTGGTGGTGCCACCTGCCCCCTCAAGGCTAATACTGTAAAGATCGCTTCAACACTCCCAGCAGCGCCGAGCAGGTGACCCGTCATCGATTTAGTTGAACTCATCTTAAGTTGTTTTGCATGATCACCAAAAATGGTCTTAGCCGCACAAGTTTCAGCAAGATCCCCCACAGGCGTGGATGTTCCATGAGCATTAACATAGGCAACCTCATCTGGATTAACCTTGGCATCATTTAGCGCATTTTTCATTGCCGATGCACCGCCTTCGCCATTTTCAGGCGGCGAAGTCATATGGTAAGCATCGCCAGACATTCCGAACCCGGTTAATTCAGCGTAAATCTCTGCGCCTCTTGCTTTGGCACTTTCTAAAGATTCTAAAACCATCACGCCTGCACCTTCGCCTAAAACAAAACCGTCTCGATCTTTATCCCAGGGGCGGCTAGCCGTTTGCGGAGAATCGTTGCGGGTTGAAAGCGCTTTCGCCGAAGAAAATCCGGCCATGGTCAATGGGGTTGTGGTCATTTCTGAACCGCCAGCGATCATTACATCGGCATCGCCGTAAGCGATCATACGAGCAGCATGACCAAGATTGTGAACACCTGTGGTACAGGCCGTGACGATTGAGATGTTGGGTCCCTTAAGGCCATACATAATGGAGACCTGACCTGCAACCATATTGATAATTGAGCCTGGAATATAAAACGGAGAAACCCTTCTTGGGCCGCGATCGAGTAATTTTTTATGATTTTCTTCGATCAGTGGCATGCCGCCAATGCCTGCAGCCAAACACACCCCAACTCTTTCAGCATTCGATTCATCAATGGTTAACCCGGAATCTTTAATTGCCTGAGATGCAGCAGCCACACCATACTGGATGAATTTATCAAATTTCCTGGCATCCTTTTTAGGCATATAGAGTTCAACATCAAAGTCTTTTACAGGCGCAGCAAAATGAGTGGGTAAACCAATTTCCTTAAAAGATTCGATTTCGACAACACCACTCTTTCCAGCTAAAATCGCCTGCCAAGATGACTTTATGTCATTGCCTATAGGGCTAAGCATACCCAAACCTGTTACTACGACTCTATTTTTCATTTTCTATTCCAGTATGTTAATTGATCGTTCCAAATTTTCTAGCTAATCTACCTGACAATAGCCATACCACCTTCCCTGCCTCTCTGGGGCAGGCAATAAAAAAGCCGTATCAGATTTAACCTGCTACAGCTTTTTTAAGTTCTAATGAACTTGATAGTGATTGTCCCTTCGGACTATCACTTTTGACTAAGCGCCTTCGACGTTTGCCTTCACATAATCAACTGCTGCTTGAACAGTATTGATTTTTTCAGCTTCGTCATCAGGGATCTCTGTATCGAATTCTTCTTCAAGAAGCATTACCAACTCAACGGTATCTAAAGAATCTGCTCCGAGATCGTCAACAAAAGATGCTTCTAAAGTTACTTCGTCTTCTTTAACGCCCAGTTGCTCAATAACGATCTTTTTTACACGTTCTTCTATAGTACTCATGATTTAAATATTCCTCTTAAATTAACACAGCATATGCTGAGACGTGTAGTTTATTGATTTTATTTAAAGTTGCAAGTGGCAATTCTAACAAATTTTATGGTCTGACCACAAAATGACCGCTATTAGCTAAATAATCAATCAAATTACACCAAATGTAAAAACTAGACGCTATTAAACACAAATTTGACCCTAAAATAAAGGACTAATTCTTTATATCACCTATTAGGGGCAGTCTTTTAATTGTTATTAAATGTTAACAACAGCGTAACCTCAACTAAGCCATGTGCATCCCACCATTCACATGGATGGTTTCTCCAGTAATATAATCGGCACCTGATGAAGCCAAAAAGCCAACGGCCGCAGCTATTT
>JAUUYO010000213.1 GCA_030590405.1 Kangiellaceae bacterium | reverse complement strand
CAGCGACTTTACATGATCCCGTCAATCATGCTCAAATTTAATCAGTTTAATCAGCTAGAAATCAAAACATTCAGCTCGGTCAACTCTCCGGGATTAAAACAGCACCCAGTGGTGATTGGTGAATATTTTGAAATGGCACATCAGCAGCAGGAAGCCGATTATATCTATGTGATTTCTATCGCAATATTTCTGATCCTGACAGTCTTTCAAATGTTTTATTATTTTCTGGTAAAAGGTAGTAACGAAACACTTTATTTATCTTTATATTTGATTTCATTCGCAGTGATCGCTTTTGTGCGTTCACAGGCACCACTACACATGGGGTTTGATTTAAGCTCAACATTTAAAATCGAAATATTTATGATTAGTGTTGCCGTGGTATCTTTTTCATTTTTTGTTTTCCGTTTTTTTGATTTAGAAGTTCGCAAGACCTATGTCATTGGAATATTGTTCATGGCCACTCCTGGACTGATTAATATTATGTTTCCCGACCCTTTAAAAACAAGAATTGTGGCAGAATATGGTTATTGGATAATCTGTGTCGTTGCTTTTTTCACGACTGGCAGCGCCATACTTATTTCGATATACAAAAACAAACGGTATAGCTGGGTGGTTGGCGCTTTTAGCTTATTTGGCTGGCTTTTTCTTAGTTATGACGCCATCAGTCAGTCAAGTTTATTGGCTGATATCCGTTTACCCTTAAGACCATCTTTATTGTTATTGGCAGCGACACTCGTCGGCACTTGTATGTCACTAATCATCACTCATAAATATTGGCAAATCTTTAAAGGAGCGACTTATGATTATCTTACTGGCTGCCTATTGCGACCAGCTTTTTTTCAGCGTCTATCTGAAGAAATGCAAAGAAGTCAGCAAGAAAATACATTGCTTTTTGTAGCTGTCATCAATATACGGCAAATAAAAAAAATCAGCGCCAGTTATGGACGTGAGATTGGTAATAGTCTGTTATTGATGGTGAGTGATATTCTGATTGGAGGATTAAAGCCGTACGATTTAGTTTGTCACTTTAGTGACGATGAATTTTATATTGCTGCCAGAGTAAAATCGAGAAATGAAGCAGAAGAATATTTGCGGAAAATTCACAAAAACTTGAGCAATACCCAACAAGTTGTCGGTACAGAAACTGAACTGTTTATCGACGCTAAACTCGGTGGGATTATTTATAACCCGGATCAACATTTATCGGTTTCTCAATTATTGCAAGATGCCAATTATGGACTGGCTAAAGCTCAAAACCATCATATGAAAGATTATATTTTACTTAACAACCCAACGGTGACGGCGTAGAAGAAGGGGTTCCAAGTTCTAGAGCTTAACCTTAATCCCTAAAATTATTATACTGTAATGGCCACTCTAAAGACTCTTCTTTGATCAGTGCAATGGCTTGTTGAAGATCATCTCGTTTTTTTCCTGTAACTCTCAATTTTTCTCCCTGGATACTGGTTTGAACTTTTAATTTCGCCGCTTTAATTAGTTTTATAATTTTCTTTGAAAGCGTTTGCTCTAAGCCTTCTCTAATGCCCACCACTAAATGAACCACTTTGCCATAAGGCTGAATTTCTCCGATATCAGCACATTTAGGGTCAATACTCCGCTTGATCAGTTTAGCGATTAATATATCCTTTAACTGATTGGCTTGAAACTCCGCATCGGCCGTCATTTTAACTTGTTTTTGTTCTAGCTCAAATTTGGCCGAGCTGCCTTTCAGATCAAAGCGGGTATTGATTTCACGATTAGCTTGATCGACCGCATTGCGTAGTTCGTGGATATCCACTTCAGAGACAATATCAAATGATGGCATAATTATTTATCCTTATTATTTTCAATAGCCACAGTATAACAATCGAAATCACTCTTGGGTATATCCACCTGCCCATTAGAAACGCGGATAAAGGATATGTCCAATTGACCATTGGCCTATGCTATACTTGTACATATTTGATTGAATATCAATCAGTTGGGTAAATTTTCATCAGTCATCTTTTACTTCAAACTTAGCCGAACTTAAAACATGCCAGTCTTAGAGAACTTTGAAAAAGAACATAGTAGCGAACGATTGCATCAGTTAAATGACGCACTCGAAAGCGGTATGTTTGTGCAAGTTCGAGCCATGTTAAACCAACTCCCAGCGGCTGATGTGGCTCATATGCTGGAATCAACCCCTCCTAAAGAGCGTAAGCTGTTATGGCGGCTGGTGGACTCAGAGCGAGAAGGTGAAGTTCTTCAATTTTTAAATGAAGACCTGCTAAAAGCTTTTGCTGAAGAAATGGCACCAGCCGAACTAGCTGCTGCAACGGCTAATCTGGATACCGATGACCTGGCCGATATTTTGGGCGATCTTCCTGATAAAGTCACTCAGGAAGTATTGGCTTCAATGGGAGTTCAAGATAGAACCCGAATAGAACAAGCGCTAAAACATCCCGAAGATACCGCGGGCGGTTTGATGAATACCGATACCATCGCCATCCGCCCGGCAGTCACCATCGAAGTCGTCTTGCGTTATTTGAGAATGCAAAAGGCAATTCCCAAAAGTACCGACAGTATTTATGTGGTGGATACCCATGATATATTAATTGGCACGGTACATCTTTCGACCCTTATAACAAGCCAACCCGATCAGATGGTTGAAGAAGTGGTCGATGAAGAAATCAAAGCCATACCAGCCAGTCTTCCAGATACCGATGTCGCCAGCCTTTTTAAAAGACACGACTTAATCTCGGCCCCGGTAGTTGATGATGAAGGTAAACTATTAGGCCGGATCACGGTCGATGATGTTTTAGACGTGATTATTGAAGATGCAGAGCATTCTCTAATGAGTATGGCCGGGTTGGATGAAAATGATGATACCTTTGCGCCAGTTTTTACCAGCGCTAAGAGACGAGCGCTTTGGCTGGGTATCAATTTAATTACGGTCATCACCGCGGCTTCTTTTATCGGTATTTTTGAAAAGAACATTCAAGCCATTGCGACCTTGGCGGTACTGCTACCGATTGTTGCCAGCATGGGCGGCGTGGCTGGTACCCAATCATTAACCCTGGTAATTCGGGGCATGAGTATTGGCCATATCAGCAGCAATAATTTTCGCTGGTTAGTCTTTAAGGAGTTAGGTGTGAGTTTTTTAAACGGTACTTTGTGGGCTCTCATTATCGGTCTATGTGCTTACTTTTGGTATGCGAACACCGGTAGTTATGCCAGCCATGCAATGGGGCTAGGTTTATCGGTCGGCGGAGCAATGCTGATTAACCTGATTGCCGGAACTGTTTTTGGCGCCATTTTGCCGATGATATTAACCAAAATGGAAATCGATCCGGCGCTATCGGGCGGTGTGATTTTAACCACCGTAACGGATTTAATTGGGTTTCTTTCGGTATTGGGTTTGGCGACTATTTTTATTGTTTAATTGCAATAACTTATTCGCGACGAGAAAAGTTTTAACGAGAAAATAATGCCAAGAACCAATATCAAAAAATTCACCGATATTCCTAATGTCGGCAAAGCCACCGAAGGCGATTTACGTCTATTAGGTTTTAAAACACCATCCGAATTATCTGATCAAAATCCTTACCAGCTTTATAATAAATTGTGTGAAATAACCAATCAAAGACATGATCCATGTATGATTGATGTATTTATTTCTGTGGTTAGATTTATGCAAGGGGAAGACGCGAAAAAGTGGTGGTTTTATACGGATGAGCGGAAACAGTATTTAAAATTTAATAGCAAATAACTGATTATCCGCCCCATACAACTCAAGCATATTTATTTGCTCTGCGCCAAAAAACGATCCAGCTGATTAGCAAAAGCTTGACGGTCACTTTGACTTAATGGCGGCGGCCCACCGGTATGTTCCCCACTGGCGCGCATGGTATCTAAAAAATCTCGCATATTTAGACGGGCGCGAATATTGTCGGGCGTATGCAACTCTCCCCGGGGACTCAACGCATGCCCACCTTTCTCAATCACTTCTGCTGCCAAAGGAATATCACTGGTGATCACCAGATCACCACACTCTACCAACTTTACAATTTCATCATCCGCGACATCAAACCCCGAACTCACCTGCATCATTTTAATCAATGGTGATTTAGGTTTTGCTATCGATTGATTGGCAACCAGCGTCAACATGGTCTGGGTTCGCATCGCAGCTTTAAAGAGGATTTCTTTTATCACCACTGGACAAGCATCAGCGTCAACCCAGATCTTCATAGTTTTTTATTCCTGACTCGATTTTTGCTTAACAGCATACTCTTCTGTTTGTTTCCATACGCGAATTAAATTACCGGACAGTATTTTTGCAACATCCTCTTCACTACAGCCTCGATCTAATAATCCCTGAATCAAATTGGGATACGTTGATACATCTTTCAATC
This sequence comes from Kangiellaceae bacterium, assembly GCA_030590405.1. Taxonomy (GTDB): domain Bacteria; phylum Pseudomonadota; class Gammaproteobacteria; order Enterobacterales; family Kangiellaceae. Next base: position 1,385 of record JAUUYO010000213.1, on the reverse strand, counting down.
CTGTTGGTAAGCTATCGCCAACACCGTCAAAGTCAGAACCAATACCGATATAATCAACACCAACCAGCTCAATAACATGAGTAAAATGATCCAGAACTTCATTGAGGGTTGCATAATGATAAGGGATTTCCTCACGATATTTTTTAGCAAAGGCTTTTACTTCTTCACTGCCTTTTTCGACTTTATTCTCTTGCATAAACAACGTTCGTGCTTTATCAAAAGTTTTATAACTATCATTTGATTCCTGAGAAATAAAACCTGAGCCAAGGTTAATTTGGATAACCCCTCCATTTTGAGCTAATAATTTAATCATCTCATCGCTCATATTTCTCTCCCAACCAGGAGTAAAATGTCTGACTGAAGAATGGGAAGCGATCACTGGCACTTGACTAATTTCCATCACTTGGTAAAAAGCATCATCTGAAATATGAGAAACATCGATCATCACTCCGGTATTATTCATTTTCGCCACAAGCTTTTTACCAAACTCCGTTAATCCTTTTGCCGGGCGATTATCATCATAAGATGAATCTGAAATATGATTCGCTTTTGAATGAGTTAAGGTGATATAACGAATGCCTCTGTCATAAAAGTGTTGAAGATTTTTCATATCACCTTCGATCGGAGCACCATTTTCCATTCCCATCGGTAAAGAAATAATGTTTTTTTCAAAATTACTTTGCATTTGTTTAGTTGAATAAGCTAGCGCAAATTTATCCGGCGATTGACTTGCTATGGCTTCAACCATATCAATTAATTTGTCAGCTAGCTCTTTGCTTCCACTGCCTTGCTCCTCTAACTCTGCGGGAATATAAATCGACATAAAGGGTGCATCAAGCCCTCCAGATTTTGCTCTTGGATAATCAAAATCGCCGTTTTCAGTCGCATTGCTCACATCTTCATAAACTTCTTCCAGACGATAAGGAACATCAATATGAGTATCGGTGATGATGTATTTCTTTGAAATTTCAACGGCTGTTAATTTGCTTTGTTGTTTTTGTTGAGACTTAGTCGAAACAACTTTTTTTTCAATCGGCATATCGCTATTCTTAGATTGATCTTGTTGATCTTGGCAAGCCAATATACTGGCTATAAAAGTAACCGTAAGAATCATTTTTAAAGGCAATGTGAATAAATATTTCTTCATTATTATATCCTTGTTATATTATCATTACTCAGCATCATCAAATATTTATTCCATAAAAACCAAATATTTCGTGTCATTGCGAGGAGGTAGAACCTGCCCCACGAAGTGCTTTGGGTACGACGCGGCAATCTCCCAAAAACTGAGTGATGCTAAAACTGGTTGAAATGTGCCAAACCGTTGGAGATTGCCGCGTCGCAAGCTCCTCGCAATGACAGCATGTAAAACTGAATAGTTTTAT